>JAHWKH010000425.1 GCA_019347995.1 Gemmatimonadota bacterium
GCTCAACGTGGGACACCTGCGGGGCACGGGCTCCTACCTCGCGGACGTGGGGCCGTCGTCGCGCACGGTGTCCTGGGTGGTGCGCGGAACGGGCGAGGTGCGGGTCGTGGCACGCTCGGACAAGGGTGGCGTACGGCGCGGCGAGTGGGTGCGGGTGCGGTGAGCGGCGAGCTGGATCTCCCCGCCGTGCAGGGGCTGGTGGAGGAGGCCGTCCCCGTCCGGGCCCTCCTCATCTCCGCGGGGGCCCTCGCCATCCCCGTGCTGGGCGCCACGGTGGCGCCCGAGTGGGTGGAGCGCGACGCCGGGCTGCTGGTGTGGCTGGCGGCCCTGGTTCCGGCCTTCCTCCTCACGTACTACCGGGGATGGCGGGGCACGTCCATCGCCCTGGCGGCCGGCATGGCCACGCTGGCCGTGGGGCAGGGCGTGCTGGCGGTGGGCGACGCCCGCGCCCCTTCCTGGACGGTGATCTTCGCGCTGGTGGTGGCGTTCATGACCATCTGCCTCGGCATCGGCTGGGTCGGCGAGCTGCTGCACCGCGCCCGGCGCGACGCCGAGTCCGCGGCCCTCATCGACACGCTCACGGGCCTGCCCAACCGACGCCACCTCGACATCTTCCTCAACGCG
Organism: Gemmatimonadota bacterium; assembly: GCA_019347995.1. The sequence goes on from JAHWKH010000425.1 coordinate 625, forward strand.
ACGTACGCCGCGGCGCAGCGCGGCGGCACGCTGGCCGTGGTGGTGTTCGACCTCGACCGCTTCAAGGCCGTCAACGACCGCTACGGCCACGCCGCGGGCGACGAGGTGCTGCGGGCGGTGGGCCGTGTCCTGGTCGCCGAGACGCGGCGGACCGACGTGACGGTGCGCTTCGGTGGCGAGGAGTTCGTCACCGTGCTCCCGGGGGCCGACGAGGGAGCGGCGGTGATCTTCGCCCGCCGGGTGCGCGACTCCGTGCGCCGGCTCGAGTTCCCCTGGGGCCGCGTCTCCCTCAGCGCCGGCGTGGCCCGCTACCGTGAGGAGCTGGCCTCGCCGGACCTTCTGCTGGCCGAGGCCGACCGGGCGCTGTACGCGGCCAAGGACCAGGGTCGGGACCGGATCGTCCGGGCCTCCGAGCTCCCCCGGACGGTGACCTCGGCCCCGGCGGACGAGCCGCCTGCGCCGGGAGCGGGACGTGCCGACCGGGGGCGGGTGCTCCTGGTGGAGGACGACCCGTCCACCCGGCGATCGCTGGCGCGGGCCCTGGAGCGCTTCGGGTTCGAGGTCACCGTGGCCCCGGACGGACGGAGCGCCCTGGAGACGCTCGCCTGGGACCTTGGCATCGACGTGGTGCTCGCCGACGTGGTCATGCCGATCATGGGCGGGCTCACCCTGGCCGAGCGGGTGCGGACCGAGAGGCCCCGGGTGCGCGTGCTCCTCCTCAGCGGCTATCCGCACGCGTCCCGTTCGACGGAGGCGCTGCCGCCGGGCGTCAGCGGCTTCCTCCACAAGCCGATCACGCTCTCCGAGCTGGTGACGCAGCTCGAGGCGGCGGTGCGGGAGACGGCGGCCACCGCCGAGCCGTCCCCCGCGTTCGGCCGTCTCTAGTGCGATTTCCTCGACCCGCCCGAGCACGATTCTCGCAGCCGCCGGGCGGAGGACGGGAAGGGATGCGGCGCTACGGGAACGCGAGACGAACGGAGGGCGGGTGAAGACGGAGGGCGCCGAAGCGCTGTTCCACGAGCTGAGGCTCGGAGCGGGGACCACGACCGGGCTGCCGCTGACCCTGCGGGTCGTCGGGAGCGCCGACCCCGGGGTGCTGGAGCGCTTCGTCTCCGACGACGACGACGTCCCCGTGCAGGTGGTGACCGCCTTCCGGGCGCTTCCGGAGCCCGCGGCGAGCTATCCCGCGGGAATCCCGTTCGTGCCGGACGTGCCGGTCTTCGTCACCGAATTCCCCGAGGAGTGGCGCACGCCCTGTGCGCGCTGGCTCGTCCGGTCCAGGGAGGGAGGGGTGTTCGAGCGGGTCGTGGCCTCCTGCGTCGCAGGAGGCTGGATGCCCGTGGAGGGGATGGGCGAGCTGCTCCCGTTTCCCGGGCGCCGACTGGTGCTGCGCCGGCGGGGCGAGGCCTGGCTCGTCCTCGTTGATCCGGATCTGGCTGAGCTCGGCAGCCTTGATGGTGTTGTCGGTGATCGCGATCTCGTAGCTCTGGCCGGTCCGGTTGTCACGGACGGTCAGGGAGTCGCTCGGGGCCGCCGATTCGTTGTCAGCGGCGGTGGCCGGGACGTCGGTCACGTCTGGCTCCTCTAACTCATGAGTTCTGGTCGGTGACAACTTAGTGCCGTCGGAGGCGCGGTGGTAACCCGCCCACCAGCATCCGGCGTTCTCACGGTCTCACGGCTGTCCAGAGGCGACCCCGCTCCACCGTTTTGACCCTCGTGCCCGCGCCGCCCTATTCTTGACAGTCGCGTCTCCTGCCGCGTCATGCCCGCAGCCAGCGGGGTGGTGCAGATCCGG
>JAHWKH010000426.1 GCA_019347995.1 Gemmatimonadota bacterium
ACCACGACGTGCTCGTGGGCGGAGCCGCCGCGGAGGGCCGGGTGCCGATGTCGCTGGCGCTGTTCGCGCCGCACCGGCTGGAGGCGGGGGTGAGCGTGCTCCCCACGTGGCCCGTGCGCCTGCTGAACGAGCGCGCCGACGCCCTTCCCGCGTCCGTCGCCGCGGTGGCGCTGGTGAGCCACCCGGTGGCGGGCTCGGTGGACGAGGTGATCGCGACCGAGGCGCCCGCCACGGTGGAGATCCGCTACCCGGGCGGCGGAGAGATCGTCGTGCGCCTCGTCGCCGAGGGTGCCGGCTACGGCGTCGCCGTGGACGTGGGGGGCGTGGCCTTCACGCCCAACGGCCGGCGCTACGGCGTGGTCGCCGACGCGCGGCTCTCGCACACCGATCTCGCGCTGGGGAGCAGCGACGGCGTGCTGGAGATCGGCGACACCGAGCAGGCGTGGACCCGGGGCGCCGCCGTCTGGGACGGCCTGCCGGCGAGCCGCTCCACCCTGCGCGTGGAGGCCGAGCTGGAGCGGGACCTGCGGGTGGAGCTGGCGTGGTCTCCGAAGGACGGGGCGACCACCGGCACCTGGAGCGTCGGACGCGAGGCGGGGGACTCCGTCGCCGGGGCGACCCTGCGCTACGGCGACGGAGGCACCGAGCTGCTGGCCGCCGCCGTGTCCGGCACGCTGGAGGTGGACCGATTCGTCATCGCGGCGGAGGGCGTGCCGGGCGAAGTAGCGGGGCGCGTCGAGGGGACGTTCGTCGGGATTCCGGGGGGCGCAGACACGCTGCGCGCGGCCTTCGACTTCGTCGCGCCGGTCGATGGGACGGGGGGCGGACAGGCGCCCGCGTGGCTCCGCTTCCCCGGTGTCCGGTGGCCTGGATGACGGGCCGGCCTCACTTCCGCCCCGACGCCCTGGCGGGTGACCCTACGCCAGCGGATCCACGAGGTCGTGCTCGTAGGCGTACGCGGTGGCGGCCGCGCGCGAGGACAGGCCCAGCTTGGAGAAGATGTTGCTCACGTGGCGGGCGACCGTCTTCTCGCTGATGAAGAGCTCGCCGGCGATGGCCCGGTTCGTCCGTCCCGTCGCCACCTGCGCCAGCACCTCCAGCTCCCGGGGGGTGAGCCCGTGGGCGGCGCGGGGCCGGCGGCTGCCGGAGAGCGCGTCGACGCGGGCGGCATCGGGGGCCGCTCCCAGCCGATCGAAGGTGGCCCGGGCGCCGTCCAGCTCCAGCGCCGCCGAATCGTGGTCGCCCAGCGCCCGGCAGGCGAGCCCCCTAAGGACCCGGACGCGGGCGGCCTCGTACGGCGCCTCCATGGCCTCCCACCCCTCGAAGGCGGTGCGCAGCAGCGGGAGAGCCGCCTGGGCGTCGCCCGCCGCGAGCTCGACCGCGCCCCGGGCCTGCGCCACCAGGGTGTCCAGCACGTCCGTGCCGGCGTCGGTGGCGACGGCCTCCAGCTCGGCGCAGGCCCGCTTCGCCTCCTCGACCTCTCCCAGCTCCAGCGCCACCTCGACGAGGGCCGGCAGCAGCCGCGCGCGCCCGAGCCCGTGTCCGGCCTCCGCCAGCGCCCGCCGCAGCGCCGCGGCCGCGGCCTCGGCGTCGCCCTGCGCGAGGCGGAGCAGCGCCAGGCCCGGCTGGGGCTCCCTGCCGAGGCGGCTCGCGTCGCGGTATGCCTCCTCGGCGTGGGCGAGCTCACCCCGCAGGCGGTGCACCTCGCCCTTCCGGTACAGGGCGGCGGCGTCCGCCTCCCGATCCGAGCCGCGGGCGATGCGCTCGCGGGCGCGCTGCACCTCCTCCAGCGCGTCGCCCCACGCGCCCCGGAGCTGCAGGATCTCGGCCCGGTATACGAGGCACTCGCCCCGGTAGGGCACCAGGTCCGGCTGCCGCTCGCACCAGTCGGAGAGCGCCGCCGTCCATTCGTGGGCCCGGCGCAGCTCCCACACGCTCCGGCAGGCGCCGATGGCGCTGCAGTAGATGAGGCCGGTGACCTGGGGGGAGAGCTCGTCGGTGGCCACCGCCACCATGGCCTCGTCGAGGAGCGCGAGACCCTCCTTCACCCGCCGCTGCATGATGCGGGCGCGCCCCTGCACGTGCACCGAGAGAGCGACGAGCTCGCGGTCGCCGAAGCGCTCCCCCACCTCCACGGCCCGGGTCGCCGTCGCGTACGCCTCGTCGTAGTCCCCGACGTCGCCGACGTTGTCGAGGCTGTCGACCAGGCCGTCCGCCGCCGAGCGAACGTCGTCCCGGGTTATCGGGGTTCCGCCGGCTAAGGCATCCTCGACCGGTTCGGGGGCGCGCCGGGGGACGGGCGCGCCGGCGCAGTACGCGAGCCGGGCGTCCTCGAAGCCCGTGCCGTCTTCGTCCGGGATCAGCAGGGCCGCGACGCCGGCCTCAGAGAACCCCCCCGG
>JAHWKH010000427.1 GCA_019347995.1 Gemmatimonadota bacterium
CCCGCGAGTCCAGGTGGTTGACGATTCGGATCGGCACCAGCGGATCGCCGTAGGTGGCCAGCGCGTCGGCGAGGTTCCCATAGACCTCGCTCGTCTCCGGCACCTCCGCGCCGTCGACCCCAGCGATGGTCAGCAACACCCCCCGCCCGATCCCCGACGGGATCCACAGCGCGTGCGCCTTGTCGATCCCGGCGAAGGCGCGGGCGAAGTTGCGGTAGTCCGCGATCGAGACGGCCCGGTCGAGCGTCAGGGTCGTCAGCGGCGCGTTCTCCCGCGCCCGGTCGAGCGTCTCCGGGTCCTCGCCGCCGGTCGCGGGCGACGGGTTGACCGCGTCCGATACCCCGAGCGGCCGGCTGAGGAGCGTCGTCAGCTTGCCGGACCCGACGTTGCCGCCCGCGCCGATGCCCTTGCGGTAGCGCGCGCGCACGTTCGTCGCGCCGTAGCCGGTCAAAAAGGCGAACGGGATGCCGCGCGCGGCCAGGACCTCGGCGACCGGGTAGCTCGTCTGCCCGTGCCCCAGGTTGACGTCCAGGAGCGCCGCGGCGGAGCAGAGGATCCCCGGCGTGCAGAAACCGCACTGCGCCGCGCCGTTGAGGTCGAACTCGTCCTGGAGGGGGTGGGGCTCGGTGCCCCGGGCCAGCCCCTCCACCGTGACGATCTCGGCGCCCTCCGCCTCCCACACCGGCGTGATGCAGGACAGGCGCGCCTGCCCGTCCATGATGACCGTGCAGGCGCCGCAGTCCCCCTTGTCGCATCCCTGCTTCGAGCCGGTGAGGCCCAGCACGTAGCGGAGCGTCTCCAGCAGGGTATAGTGGGCGGGCACGCCCACCTCGTGGCTGTCGCCGTTGACGTCGAGGCGGACGATGTCGGTGGCTGCGGGCACCGCGGGCGCTCCCTGGCGAGGGGGAGGAGACTCCGGGGGACGTGTCGGGACCGTACCCGACGGCGACGTCGTAGGTCCCGGCCGGACGCCTCGGTTCGGCCCTTCCCGCCTCGACGGACGGGTCCGATGCCGGTCTCGACCGCGGGTGCCACATCGCGGCGCCTGGGGGGTATCGTCTTCCCTGAACCCGTACCCTTCGTGGGACGCGCCCGCCGCGTCCGCGATCGCCCCACAGGAGCAGCCCATGCCGTATCCCGAGATGATGGTGGCACCGATGCGCCAGGACCTGACCCGCATCGGCTTCCAGGAGCTCCGGACGCCGGCCGAGGTGGACGAGGCGCTGGAAGGCAGCGGCACCACGCTGCTGGTGGTGAACTCCGTCTGCGGGTGCGCGGCCGGCGCCGCCCGTCCCGCCGTCTACCTCGCGCTCCAGGACGAGACGAAGCCCGACGCCCTGACCACCGTCTTCGCCGGACAGGACCTGGAGGCCACCGAGCGGGCCCGCGAGCACATCACCGGCTACCCGCCCTCCTCGCCTTCCGTGGCCCTCTTCAGGGACGGCGAGCTGGTGTGGTTCATGGATCGGCACCGCATCGAAGGCCGCTACGCCGAGCAGATCGCCGAGGACCTGAAGGGCGCGTTCGCCGAGCACTGCGGCTGAGCCGCTCGCCCGCCGGGTGCGGGCGGACGGCAGGAAGCTTGCTCTCCCTGGCTCGGGGAGCCCAGAGCCATCACGAGGCGAGGAGCGCGAGCATGCCACAGAGAAAGAGCCTGTCGTCGTGGACCCTCCTGGCGGCGACCCTGCTCCTGGGGAGCGGCTGCGGCGTGCCGTTCGTGGGCGGCGACGAAGGTCCCACGGCGGCGCAGCGACGCGCGGAATGCGACGGGCTGGCCGCGCAGGCCATCGACGCGCAGGATCTCGCGGAGGCCACGCGCCTCGCCGCCCGCGCGTCGGATTGCTACGCTCAGGAGGCGCGGCGGCGCTGACGGTGGTACCATCCCGTCCATGCCGCGCCGCCTCCCCCCTCGGGCGGTCGCGCCCCAGCCCCTTCTGAGGAGGTCGCATGGTCGAGACCGCACCCGCCCGTGACACCCGCTCCGGCCGCGCGCGCCAGGTGGTCGGGGTCGAGCTGGACAGCGGCGAGGTGCACGCCCGGGTCTCGACGCGGGCGTCCGGACGCCTCTCGCTGCAGGCCGTGGACGACCTGCTCCTGGTCACGGACTCCAACGCGTCGCTGGCCCAGGTGGTCGACTGCTCCCGCCAGGAGCTGGTGGACGGCCTGCTGATCCCGGTGCAGGTGGCGCCGATGTCGGCCACGGCGCTGCCGAGCGAGGCCCGGCAGGTCGTCGTACTCAACATGGTGAGCAACTCCCTCACGGCCATCGACGCCGACATCGTCCGCGGCGACCGGTTCGACCTCGAGGCGCTGGTGCGCTACCGGCGGGCCGCGGTGGAGGCCTTCGCCGACCTGGTCGGCGGGCTGGCGCAGTACCTGAAGGACTGCCTGTA
>JAHWKH010000428.1 GCA_019347995.1 Gemmatimonadota bacterium
AGCGGTCGTGCACGAGGAAGTCGTGCACCTCGTCGGGGTAGACGATGAGCTCGTGGGGCACGCCGTGGGCGCGCAGGAGCTGGACGAGGCCGACGGTCTGGGAGAACTCCACGTTGCGGTCGTCGTCGCCGTGGATGAGCAGCACCGGCGACGTCCAGTTCTCGATCTCCGAGATGGACGATGCCCGGTACGACGTGCTCTCGGGGTCGATGGAGTCGCCCCAGAGGTGCACGCCGGCGATGTCCACGCCCGCGGCGAACAGGTCCGAGTCGCGGGCGAGGCCCTGGGCCGTGAGGATGCCGCCGTACGAACGCCCCCACAGGCCCACCCGCTCGGGGTCCACGTCGGCGCGCTCCGCCAGGTAGCGGCCCGCCGCCCGGATGTCGAGGTACTCGGTGTTGCCGCGGCCGCCCCGCCCCGGCGCCTCGCGGAAGTCCCGGCCGTAGCCGATCCCGCTCCGGTAGTTCGACGACAGGACCACGTAGCCCCGGTTGGCGAAGTACTGGTTCATGGCGTACGCCATGTGGTAGAAGTGCATGTAGTGGTAGCCCAGCAGCATCTGCCGGCGCGATCCGCCGTGGATGAAGATCAGGGCGGGCCGGCGCTCGCCGGGCTCCAGGTCGGGCGGCAGGAAGACCTGGTTGTGGGTCTCGAAGCCGTCCTCCGCCGTGATCACCACGTTCTCGGGCTCCACGTGCCGGGCCGTGGGGAACGCCGCGGGCAGGGGTCGCGAGATCACCTCGGGCCCGCCGCCGCCGGCGGCCACCATGGCCACCGACAGGGGCCGCCTCCACGACGCGTGAAGCACGGCGACCCGCTCGCCGGAGGCCAGCACGGCCGGATAGGTCTCGACCGTCTCGCCCCGGGTGAGCTGCTCCGGGCGGCCGCCGTCCACCGGCACGCGCCAGAGGTGGCGGCGATCGATGTCGTCGACGTTGGTGGCGTAGTAGAGCCAGCGGCCGTCCGGGGAGAAGGCGATGTGCTCGACGATCCCCTCGCCCGGTGTCAGCAGCTCGGGCGGGATCCATCCGCCGTCGCCGGACGGCGAGGCGTCGACGGCGTAGTAGTGGCGCCATCCGTCGGCCTCGGCCATGAACACGAGCCGGTCGCCCGCCCAGTGGAGCTCGCGCACCTCGGCCCAGATCGAGTCGCCGGGCTCTCCGTGCCACACCCGCCGGCCTTCTCCGGTGGCGGCGTCGGCCACCCACATCTCCAGCGTGTGCCCGCCGGCGAAGCGGGCGTCCAGCAGCCCCTCGGGATAGGCCGAGTCCGGGAGCTCACGATCCCGCTCGGCGCGCTCGCCGAAGGGGTCGCCGGGCCGCCGCAGGAACGCCACCCGGCGCCCGTCCGGCGACCACACCGGGTCGCTGTCCCTGTCCACGCCCGCCGCCAGCCACGTGACGGTGCGGGCGCCCGTGTCGTAGACGCCCACGAACGCGTGGTCCTCCCGGTCGCTCTCGAAGGCGATGCGGCGGCTGTCCGGCGACCACACCGGCTCCTCGTTCTCGCCCCACGCCCGCACCAGCGGCCGGGCGTCCTCGCGCGTCGGGCGCGAGGTGGCCCCCGGATCCACCGCCGCCCGGTGGATCTGGCCGTCCTGGTCCCAGGCGATCCAGCGCCCGTCGGGGGAGAGCACCGCGTCCCACGCTCCGGCCACCTCCCAGGTGCGGCCGTCGCGGGTGCTCGCCGCCCACACCGAACGCATCCCACCCTCGGCATCGCTGGTGGGGTTGGCGACCCAGCCCTGGCGGTTGGGGTCGTGGCCCCGCATCCACACCACCACCGAGCCGTCGTCGGAGATCTGGAGGTCGGTGAGGTCGACGCCGTCGTCGTGGAGGTGCTCGGTGAGGCGCACCGGCTCGAACCCGGGCGCCGCCGCCGTCCACACGTTGCGCCTGCCCTCCCGGTACTCGATCCAGGCGACGCGGTCGGCGTCCCGGGCCGAGACCAGCGTGTGGGGGAAGGCGGGGCTGAGCACCTCCTGGATGCTGAAGGGCGCCTGGGCCGCCGCGGGTGGGGCGGGAGCCGCCAGGAGCAGAGCGGAGATGAGGAGCGGGGAGAGAGCGGCTGAGCGGTGCATCGAGGCCTCCGGACGGGGATCCATGCGGAGCCAGAGTCGGCGCCGCGACCCCGCCGGGTCAAGCGCGCCCCTCTACTTCGGCGGCAGCGTTCCCACGAAGGCCAGCGCCCGGTCCACCCACGCAGCCAGCCCGCCCGGCTCTCGCCAGCCTTCCGGCTCCACGAACGCCATGCTCCGCATGACCCGTCCGGTGAAGTCCATGGGGGCGGTGTGGGGCTCCTCCAGCGCACGGGCGGCGCCCGCGTCGCCCAGGCGCAGCATGAGGCGCTCGCCCAGCACGCCGCAGCACATGTGGCCGCCCACCATGAAC
>JAHWKH010000429.1 GCA_019347995.1 Gemmatimonadota bacterium
AGCCCCGGGGGCGAGACCCAGCTCGCCCAGCAGGCGGCCGACGCTCCGGCAGGTCAGGTCCCACCCCACCCCCTGCGTTGGCGGGCGCGATGCACTCTCACCCCCGCGCCGTGTCGCGTGGGGCGCAGACGGCGGCCACGAGGAGCGGCGCCAGCAGGAAGGGTGCGAGACGTGGCATGGATGAAGGGGGCTCCGGGCCGTGGAGGGCGCCGGAGCGTGGCCATAGTTCCTGTCCAGGCGGTCGCCCTCAACCGGCGGCCCCGTGGCGTCGTGCCCGGCGTCACCGCATTATCCCCCACCCTTCGAATCCGCGAGACCTCCCCGATCAGGAGCAGCACCCGATGCGACGCCCCTCACCCGGCTCGTCCGTTCGGACGGGCCTACGCCTTCTCGCCGCCGCCGTCCCGGCGCTCCTGGTGGCCTGCGCCACCGGCGACGCCACCACCGAGTCGGCCGACCTGGTCCTGACCAACGGCAAGGTGGTCACCGTGGACGACGCCCTGGGGGAGGCCCAGGCTGTGGCGGTGCGCGGCGACCGGATCCTGGCCGTGGGCACGACCGAGGAGATGGAGGACTTCGTCGGCGCGGACACCGAGGTGGTGGACCTCGAGGGACGGCTGGCCATCCCCGGATTCATCGAGGGACACGGCCACTATCTGGGCCTCGGCAACGCCAGGATGATCCTGGACCTCACCACGGCCACCACGTGGCAGGAGATCGTGGCGATGGTGGAGCGGGCCGCCGCCGAGGCCGAGCCGGGCGAGTGGATCCTGGGCCGCGGCTGGCACCAGGAGAAATGGAGCGCCGTGCCCGAGCCCTCCGTGGACGGCGTGCCCCTGCACGGGAGCCTGTCGGCGGCCTCGCCGGACAACCCGGTGCTCCTCACCCACGCCAGCGGCCACGCCTCCTTCGCGAACGCTCTCGCCATGGAGCGGGCCGGGCTGACGCGCGACACGCCGGATCCCGCCGGCGGCACCATCGTGAAGGACGCCCGGGGCGAGCCGACGGGGCTGTTGCGGGAGACCGCCTCGGGCATCGTGGGGCGCGCCCGGGCCGACGCCGAGGCGTCCATGACAGACTCGGAGCGGGAGACGCGCTTCCGCCGACAGGTCGAGCTGGCCGGAGAGGAGGCGCTGGCCAACGGCGTCACCTCGTTCCACGACGCCGGCACCGGCTTCGACGACATCGATCGGCTCAAGGCGATGGCCGACGCGGGCGAGCTGCCGGTGCGCCTCTACGTGATGGTGCGGGGCGAGAGCCACGAGGACCTGGACGCCCGCCTGGACGACTACTTCATGGACGGGCACGCGAACGGCTTCCTCACCGTGCGCTCCATCAAGCAGGTGGTGGACGGCGCGCTGGGGTCCCACGGCGCGTGGCTCCTGGAGCCATACGCGGACATGCCGTCGAGCACCGGCCTGCCGACGCAGCAGCCCGCCGACATCGAGAGGACCGCCGAGATCGCCATCCGCCACGGCTTCCAGGTCAACACCCACGCCATCGGCGACCGGGGCAACCGGGAGGTGCTGGATCTCTACCAGCGCGTTTTCGAGGCGAACCCGGACCACGAGGACCTGCGCTGGCGCATCGAGCACGACTACCGCGAGCTCAAGCAGTGCCTCGGCCTAGACCACTACGAGGGCCGCAGCTACCGCGGCCTGCACCACCACCTCACAACCGGCTCGGCCGAGCTCGCGCACGCCGGCCGGCGTCAGGCCGACGCGGTACTCGTCCGCCTTGATCTCGCTCGGGACGCCGACACGCATGCTCGTGGACCGCACGTTATCCGTGCGTGCGGCGGGCGTTGAGCTCGACCACCACGAACAGGACGACGACGCCAACGGTGATGGCCGCGTCGGCGACGTTGAAGGCCGGCCAGGCGGGGAACTTGATGAAATCGATGACCGCGCCCTCGCGCACGCGGTCGATCACGTTGCCCAGGGCACCGCCCAGCAGTATGCCGACCGGCAGCCACAGGACCGGCCGGTGCGAGTTACGCGCGAAGTAGACCAGCAGCGCGGCGACGGCCACGCCCACGGCGATGCCCACCAGCGCGCCGCTGTCCTGCAGCAGGCCGAAGGCCACCCCCGTGTTGCGGCTGTTGACCAGGTCGACCAGCGGCAGGAGGTCGCGGCGCTCCCCCCGCTCCAGCGCGCCGGTGACCCAGAGCTTGGTCCCCTGGTCGACGGCCACCACCACCGCGAGCACGGCGCTCGCGCGCAGCCACGCGGTACGGACCGCCACCCCGCCTCAGCCGCGGATGAGGGAAACGATGATCGAACCCACTATCTGCAGCGTGAAGATGCCCACGATCGGGCTGAGGTCCAGCGGCCCCAGGGGCGGGATGAACCGTCTGAAGATGCGCAGATAG
>JAHWKH010000042.1 GCA_019347995.1 Gemmatimonadota bacterium
GGAAAGCGTGCCGTCCAGATGCTCGGAGAGCTTCTCGATGCAGCGCTCGTGCGTCATGGCCTCGCCTCGGTCTCCGTGGCGGCCCTCCCGCCCAGCCGCTCCCGGAGAAGCGAGCGCGCGCGGTGGAGCTGCGACTTGGAGGTGCCTATGCTGATGCCCATCAATCCCGCGATCTCCTCGTGGGGATAGCCTTCCACGTCGTAGAGGACGAACACCCGCCGGGCCCGCTCCGGCAGCCGCTCCATGGCCCGCTCCAGGTCCACCTCCAGCCCCGGACGCGCGCCGCGGGCGGGAGCCACCTCGAGGATCCCTTCGGGACCCACGCGCTTCGACTCGCGCCGGCGGCGGGTCTCGCGGCGCGAGAGGATCCAGTTCACCGCCAGACGGTGGAGCCAGCTGCCGAAGGCCGCGTCGCCGCGAAACGTCGGCAGCTTCTCCCATGCCCGGATGAAGACCTCCTGCGTCAGGTCGTCCGCCGTCTCCTCCCCCTCCATCCTGCGGGCGAGAGAGTGGATGCGGGCGACGTGCTCGCGGTACAGGCGCTCGAAGGCGGCGTGGTCGCCGGCCGCGGCGAGGGCCGCGTCGGGCTCTGCCGCGCCCGCCACCGGAGGCGGGGTGGAAATGGTCAGCGCTCGCTCCCCATGGGATGGACGGCGGCCCCCCCGGTCCCTCCGGCGGCTTCCGGCGATCCGTCCGACTCCTTGGACAGGGGCGGCCCCCTCCGGGTTGGAACGCAGGCCCGGAGACCTTGCCCCTGCGCGACCTCCTGGCCACGATTCTGCGTCCCTCTCCGCTCCCCCCGTCCCGACGGCAGGCATGCAGATCCTCCCGGTGGACCTCACCGCGATCGTGGCGGTCATCATGGGCGTGTCCGTCATCCTCATCCCGGTCATGGGCATCACGGCGCGCTTCGCCCTCAAGCCGTTCGTGGAGTCGCTGGGACACTTCTTCCAGGGCAGGAACGTCGAGGAAGGCGTGAAGATCCTGGAACGACGCATGAGCCTCCTGGAGCAGCAGATCGAGTCCATGGACGGCACGCTGCGTCGGCTCGCCGAGGTGTCGGAGTTCAACGACGAGCTCCATGCCACCCGCTCCGCCGACCGCCTCACGGAGGGCGCGCGCCCCGGCCCCACGTCGGCCGGGTCGCGCTGACGGTGGAACGATCCGCCGCCGAGATCATCGCCCACCGCGGGTATTCCGCCCGGGCGCCCGAGAACACCCTGGCGGCGGTGGAGCTCGCCATCGAGGTCGGGGCCGACGCCGTGGAGTGGGACGTGCACGTAGCGGCCTGCGGCACGCCGGTGCTCTTCCACGACGTGAGCCTCGGACGGACCAGCAACGGCGCCGGCACCGTGCGCCGCCGCACCCTGGGCCAGCTCCAGGCGCTCGACGCCGGCTCCTGGTTCTCGGCCGAGTTCGCGGGCGAGAAGATCCCGTCCCTCGCCCAGGCGCTGGAGACGGCGAAGGGTCGGGTGCGGCGCATGTACGTCGAGGTGAAGGGTTACCGCGAGCTGGAGGACCTGGACCGCATGGTGTCCATCGTGCGCCAGGCGAACGCCATGGCCGACACCGTCTTCATCTCCCTGGACTGGGGCATCCTCGATCGCATCCGGGGGCAGGAGCCGTCGGTGGCCCTGGGCTTCATCGTGGACGACGAGGCGCGCTTCGAGGAGGCCGTACAGAGGGTCCTCGACGACGGCGACGCCTTCGTGGACGCCAGCCACCGGCTCCTCCTGGCACGGCCCGAGCTCGCCACCGGAGCGCGGCAGCGCGGCGTGGAGCTGGGTGCCTGGACGGTGGACGACCCCGACGAGGCGACGGCCCTCCTCGAGCTGGGGGTGACGGGGTTCACCACCAACGACGTGGAGCGGCTCCTGACGTGGCGCACGGGGTGAGCCCACACCCCTTCTCCCCCGAGGGCCGGCGCGGGGCGCTGGAGGCGCTGGGCAGCGACAGGCTCGACGTGCTGGTGGTGGGCGGCGGGATCACGGGGGCCGGTGTCGCCCGCGACGCCACGCTGCGGGGGTGGTCCGTGGGCCTTGTCGAGAAGGAGGACTTCGGATTCGGCACCTCCGGCCGGTCCTCCAAGATCGTGCACGGCGGCGTGCGCTACCTGGAGTACGGCCAGGTCTTCCTCGTGCGCGAGTCGGCCCGGGAGCGGAAGGTGCTCAAGCGCATCGCGCCGCACCTGGTCCATCCCATTCCGTTCCTGTATCCCGTCTTCGGCTCCGATTCCCTGTGGATGATCCGGGCGGGCCTGGCGCTCTTCGACGTCCTGGCGCAGAGCACGCCGGAGGAGCGGCGGCGGCCCCTGTCCCCCGAGGAGGTCCGCGAGCGCCTGCCCGGCCTGCGCGACCCCCTCAAGGGCGGCGTCCTCTACCTGGAGTACATCACCGACGACGCGCGCCTCACCATGGAGAACGCCCTCTCCGCCGCCGAGCACGGCGCCCGCGTCGCCAACCACGCCCGGGTGAGTGGCCTTCTGCGCGAAGATGGGCGGGTGGTGGGAGCGGAGGTGGAGGACACCCTCACGGGCGAGCGCATCGAGGCCCGCGCCCGCCTCGTGGTGAACGCCACCGGCGCCTGGGCCCCGCAGGTCATGGAATCCGCCGACGTTCCGGTTCCGAGGCGGCTGCGGCCCAGCAAGGGCATCCATCTGTTGCTGGACGCCGATCGTCTGCCCATCCACGGAGCCGCGTTCCTCAAGGCGTCGAACGGCCGCAGGGGGCTGGCCATGCGGCGCCTGGACCACGTGTACGTGGGCACCAGCGACGACGACTACCCCGGCTCGCTGGACGAGCCCCGGGCCACCCGCGCCGAGGTGGTGGAGCTGCTCGCCATGGTCCAGGACTGCTTTCCAGGGGCCGGGCTGGGGCTCGACGACGTGCGGGCCACCTGGGCGGGGGTGCGGCCGCTGATCCACCAGGAGGGTAAGACGACCCGGGACACGTCGCGCGCAGACGAGGTCTGGACCGGCACGCCGGGCCTGGTCACGGTGGCCGGAGGCAAGCTGACGACCTACCGGCCCATGGCACACCGGGTGCTGGAGGCCGCGGAGAAGGCGCTGGGGCGGGCCCCGGGGCCGGATCGCACGGCCGAGGTGCCTCTGCCCGGCGCCGCCGGCGAGGGCGACGCTCCGGAGCCCGAGCGGCTCCGGGCCGGGCGCAGGGATCGCCTGGTCGAACGGGGCGTGGCCCCCGAGGTCGTGGAACGGCTCACGTGGCTCTACGGCCGCCAACTGGAGGCTCTGCTGTCCCTCGCCGACGACGATCCCTCGTGGCTGGAGCCCCTCGCGCCGGGCGTGCCGGCGCTGAGGGGCGAGGCACGGATGGCGGCCGAGCGGGAGATGGCGGGGACGCTCACGGATTTCATGGACCGGCGGGCGGCGCTGCTGCTCTTCGCGCCCGGGCACGGCCTGGCCGGCGCCGCACCCGCGGCCGGGATCCTGGGCGACGTGCTGGGCTGGGACGCCGAGCGGCGGCGGCGGGAGATCGCGGACTACCATGCCTTCGCCGCAGGCCACGGGGTGCCTGCGGAGTAGCGGGCAGGCTCAGCCGCCGGTCCCGTCCCGCTCCACCTCCCGCGCCAGGCGGTCCCGCAGCGCCTTCTTGTCGAACTTGCCGGTGGCCGTGCGCGGGATCGCGTCCACGACCAGCACCCGGTCCGGCAGCCACCAGTCTGGAACCTGCCCCCGCAGTGGCTCCAGGAGCGCCATCGGGACGGCCGGCGCTCCCCCGCGCGGGACCACGCACGCCCAGGGTCGCTCGCCCCACCGCGGATGGGGCACGGCGACCACGGCGGCTTCGGCCACGCCCGGCTGGTCCATGAGGGCGTTCTCCAGCTGCACGGACGCGATCCATTCGCCACCGCTCCGGATCAGGTCCTTGGAGCGGTCCACCAGCCTCACGTAGCCGTCGGCGTCCACGGTCGCGACGTCACCGGTGGGGAGCCACCCGTCGCGCAGCGGTGAGACGGTCTCTCCGAAGTAGCCGGCCGTGACCCAGGGACCCCGCACCTCCAGCTCCCCCGGGGTGACCCCGTCGCGGGGGACCTCGCGGCGGGACGCGTCCATGATGCGCGCCTCGACCAGGGGGAGCGGCGTGCCCTGGGCGGTGCGCACGGAGCGGAGCCGCTCGTCCGGCCATCCTTCCATGCGCCCCCGGGGGTGGCTGGCCATCCCCACCGGGCTCAGCTCGGTCATCCCCCACCCCGTCACCACCTCCACGCCGATCTCCTCGCGCCAGGCGTCCACCAGCCCGGACGGCGTGGGCGCGCCGCCGCTGTGGATGCGCCGCAGGCGCTCCGGACGCGGCCCCCCGGCCCGCAGCGCCGCCAGGACGTCGAGCCAGACCGTGGGCACGCCCGCCGCGAAGGTGACCCCCTCGTCGGCGAGGAGCCGGGCCACGTGGGACGTCGACGGACGCGGTCCGGGAAGGACCAGCGTGGCGCCCGTCATGGCCGCCGCGAAGGGAAGGCCCCACGCGTTCGCGTGGAACATGGGCACGGCGGGCAGGATCGTGGCGGCTTCGCCCAGGCCGAACGCGTCGGGGAGGCAGATGCCCATCGTATGGAGGACCAGCGCCCGGTGGGAATAGAGCACGCCCCTGGGCTCCCCCGTGGTGCCCGACGTGTAGCAGAGCGCCGCCGCCCGCTCCTCGTCGTCGCCGGGGCCTCCGTCGAATGCGGGGGCCGTCGCCAGCAGCGTCTCGTACGCCTCCCATCCCGGCGGAGCCGCTCCGGCCAGCACCACGAAGCGCTCGACGTCCGGCAGTCGGTCGCGAACGGCGTCGACGGCCTCGACCTGGTCCGGATCGGCGAAGATCACGCGGTCGCCGGCGTGGCGGAGCAGCCGGACCACCTGCTCCGGCGAAAGCCGGACGTTCACGGTGTGGAGGATCGCCCCCGCCGCCGGCACGCCGAAGTACAGCTCGAGGTGACGGTGCGTGTTCCACGCCAGCGAAGCGACGCGATCTCCCTGGACCACGCCCAGCGCCGCCATCGCCCCCCCGACCCGCTCGGCCCTTTCCAGCACCTCCCGCCAGGGGAGAGCCATCCGCGCCCCGCCTTCCCACGCGGTGACGACCTCCTTTTCCCCGAACCACGTCGCGGCCCGCTGGAGGAGGCGATCCAGCATCAGCGGCCGGTCCATCATCGTCACGTCCCCTCCTCCGAGCCGGCGACGGCCGACGTGCCCGCGGACGCCTCCGTCTCCCGGTCGGCGATCGCGAGCGAGAAGAAGAACGTGCTCCCACGTCCAAGCTCGCTCTCGACCCGCAGCTCCCCGCCGTGCGACTCCACGATTCCCCGGGCGATGGCCAGGCCGAGTCCCGCCCCGCGCCGGCCCGCCCGGCGCTGCTGCCAGAAGCGATCGAAGAGGCGCTCCAGGCTCTCGGGCGGAATGCCCTCTCCCGTGTCCTCCACCGACAGCAGGACCCCGTCCGGGCCGTCGGCGTCGGCCCGCACCGTCACCCGGCCACCCGGTGGCGTGAACTTCAGGGCGTTGCCCACCAGGTTGGCCAGCGCCTGGAGGATCCTCTCGCGATCGGCCTTCACCGGCGGCAGGTCCTCCCTCGCTCCATCCACCAGCTCGATGCCCGCCTCGCGGGCGAGGATCCGATGCTGGTCCAGGGTCTCCCGCACCAGAGCCACCGGATCCTCCGCGGCCGCGGCGAGGGCGAGACCGCCGCCGTCGATGCGGGTGACGTCCAGGAGGTCCTCGATGAGGCGGCTCATGCGAACGGCCGTGCGTCGGATGATGTCGAGCTGCTCGCGGCGCGAGGCCTCCGGCAGGTCGAGCTCCGCCAGCAGCTCGGCCGCCGCACCCACCGTCCCGACGGGGTTGCGAAGATCGTGGGAGACCACCCCCAGCACCTCGTCGCGTGCGGCGATGGCCCGGTGCAGCGCGTCCTCGGCGGCCCGGATCTCGGTCATGTCCGTGAACGTCACGACGGCGCCCTTCACCTCGCGGCCGTCGGTCATGGGACGAACGTGCCAGCGGGCGGGGAACGTGCGGCCGTCCATGCGGGTCATCCGGTCGTCACGAGCCTCGTCCCTCCGGCCGCTCGCCAACGCCTGCAGCAGCGGACACGCCTCGCGCTCGTGGTCCGCCGCCGGGCCGTGGAGCAGCTCGTGGACGTCCAGCCCCTGCGCGTGCTTGCGGCTGCACTCCAGCAGCTCGGCGCCCGCCCGGTTGAGCACCGTCACCCTGCCGTCGAGGTCCACCCCGAGCACGCCGTCTCCGGTGGCCTCCAGGATGGCATCGACCTGTCGGCGCGCCCGGACGGCGTCGCGCCGGCGACGCTCCGCAGCGTCCGCGAGGCTGCGCAGGCGGCGAGCCACCATGGCCAGGGCGATCGTTCCCCCGAGGGCAAGGAGGACGAGGAACCCGGTGAGGACCGCCTGGAAGGCTCGCGCCCGCTCCATGCGCCGGCGGCCGGCGCGCACCTCGGCGGCCAGGGCGCCTTCGAGATCCCGGGCCGCGGCCAGGACGTCGTCGAAGCGCTGGCGCTCGGGAGCCAGGTCCTCCAGGTACGCGTCCCGCCCGGCCCCGCCGGAGAGGACGCCCTGGTGGATCACGTGCCAGCGCGTGGAGTTGGTGTAGAGGGCGGCCAGGCGCTCGCGCACATCCAGGTCCATGCCGTCGGCCAGGACGCGCAGCCTCTCGTAGAGCACCTCCTCCGCCGCCATGCCTTCTTCGTACCTCTGGCGAAAGCCCTCGTCACCGGTGAGGAGGAACGATTGGAAGCGATACATCTGGCGCGCCAGGAGGAGCGTCAGGTCCGAACCGATCTCCCGGCCCGGCTCCAGGACCTCGGCGATCTCCCTCTCGACCTCGTTCACCAGGCGCCCCACGAAGACGGGCACGACGGCCAGAGCCACGAGGGTGAGGGCCAGGAAGGCCAGCGGACCGATGCCCGACTCGCTGGCGGGCGCCCCACCGCCAGGACCGCGCGGAGCGCGCCCGCGGCCGGACTCGGACGCGTGTCCCCTGGGAGACGTCACTGGCGGCGATCCTTTCGGTGTCGGGGGAACGGGGAGGCCGGGTCGGGCGTCCTCCGGATGCCTACACCGATTCCGGCGGATCCTTCCCGGCCGCCATGCTCTCTCCTCCCTGGCCTGCCCCTTGCTCCCGCTGCTCTCCGATCGGGGCGTGACGGGCTCGCTCCGAGCCACCGAACGCGGACCGATCATGCGCCCATCCGACTCTGCATCCCCCGCCGACACCGAGAACCGCGAGGATTCCCGCATCCGCGCCGCCCTGCGCAGGGTTCGGGACGCGGTCCGCTCCGGATCCGGTGACGAGGGGCGGCGAGAGGACGACGCGCTGGTGCTGTGGTTCGGAGAGGTGGACGGCTCCGACACCGGAAGGGTGGGAGGCAAGGCGGCGTCGCTGGGCGAGATGTTCCAGCACCTGGTCCCCCGGGGCGTGCGCGTGCCCGACGGCTTCGCCACGACGGCCGACGCCTATCGCCGCTTCCTGCGTCAGCCGTTGCCAGCGGACGCGTGGGAGACCGCCGACAGCAATGGCGGCCCTCCCGGCCTCCGGCGCGAGCTCCGCGGCGCCGCGACCCTGGAGGACGCGCTCCACGCCCTTCTCCACCGCGCGCCCGTGGACGACCACCTGGAGCTCCACGCGCGCACCCACCTGGCGCGGGAGATGGTCCTGGCCACGCCTCCGCCGCCCGAGGTGCAGCGCGCCCTGGAGGAAGGCTACCGCGCCCTCTGCGAGGAGTACGGTCGCGAAGTCGACGCGGCGGTCCGATCCTCCGCCACCCGCGAGGACTCGGAGGTCGCCTCCTTCGCCGGGCAGTACGAATCCTTCCTCAACGTCCGGGGCACGGACGAGGTCATGGAGGCCTGGAAGAAGTGCGCGGCGAGCGCCTTCACGGAGCGGGCGGTCGGCTATCAGCTCGGCAACGGCATGAACCCGCTGGAAGGCGCCGTCTCCGTGGTGGTGATGAAGATGGTCCGCTCCGACATCGCCACGTCCGGCGTGATGTTCACGCTCGATCCCGACTCGGGAAACCGGAACGTGGTGCACGTCTCGTCGTCCTATGGGCTGGGCGAGATGGTGGTCCAGGGCAGCGTGTCTCCCGATACGTTCCTCCTCTGGAAGGAGGGGGTGCGCAGGGGACGCCCCGCCGTGGTACACCGCAGGCTGGGTGCCAAGGACCGCAAGCTCGTCTACTCCATGCAGGGGGGCACCGCCACCGAAAGCGTGGACGTGGACGCCAGCCGCCGTCGACAGTGGTCCCTCACGCTTCCCGAGGCGCTGGAGCTGGGACGGATGGCGGTGGCCATCGAGGACCACTACGGCCGGCCCATGGACATCGAGTGGGCGAAGGACGGCTATTCCGGCGACCTGTTCGTGGTCCAGGCCCGGCCCGAGACCGTGCACGCATCCAGGGGCACCCGGAACGTGCTGGAGACCCACCGCATGGAGCCGGCGCTCACGGACCGCCTGCGGGCCGACGGCAGGGTGCTCCTCGAAGGGCAGGCCGTGGGCACGCGCATCGGCTCGGGGAAGGTGCGCGTCTACCGGGACTACGAGGACGTCATCCGGCGCAAGCGGGCCCTGCGCTCCATGCTCGCCGAGGGGAGGAGCCTGGACGACGTGCCGCCGGAGGAGCGCGTGTTCGACCCGGGCGACGTGCTGGTGACCGAGCTCACCACGCCCGACTGGGAGCCCATGATGCGGGAGGCCTCGCTCATCGTCACCGAGAAGGGCGGCCGGACCTCCCACGCCGCCATCGTTGCGCGGGAGTTCGGCATCCCGTCCATCGTGGGCTGCGACGACGCCACCCGCGTCCTCGAGCCGCTCCAGGAGGTCACGGGCTCGTGCGCCGAGGGCGAGACCGGGGTGGTCTACGACGGGATCCACGACGTGCAGGTGGACCGGGTGGACCTGGGCGACCTGCCCGCCCTGGAAACCGAGGTGAAGCTCAACGTGGGGTTCCCGGAGAAGGCGCTGCAGGACGCCATGCTGCCGTCGGACGGGGTGGGGCTGGCGCGGGTGGAGTTCATCCTGACCGCCCAGGTCGGGGTCCATCCGCTGGCCCTGCTCTATTACGACGAGCTCCGCGACTTCACGCGCACCGGGGAGCTCGCGGCCGAGCTGGAGCCCTTCGCCGAGCGCATCCTCGCCGAGGATCCGACGTGGCTGGAGCGGCTGCTGGGCGCCATCGAGAGACGCACGCCCAGCTACGGCGACCGGCGGGAGTTCTTCGTGGACCAGGTGAAATACGGGGTGGGCCTCATCTGCGCCGCCTTCCACCCGCGGCCGGTGCTGGTGCGTCTCTCGGATCTCAAGTCCAACGAGTACCGGGAGCTGCTGGGCGGCCGGCTCTTCGAGCCCCAGGAGGAGAACCCCATGATCGCCTGGCGAGGCGCGTCGCGCTACACCGACCCGCGCTTCGTGCCGGCCTTCGACATGGAGTGCGACGCGCTGCGGGCGGTCCGGCAGGACCTGGGCCTGGACAACCTGCAGCTCATGGTGCCGTTCTGCCGCTCGCCCGACGAGGGAGCGCAGGTGGTGCGGCAGCTCGATCAGCGAGGGCTCTCACCCCAGGCGGGCGTCGCGCTCTTCCTCATGGTGGAGCTGCCGGCGAACGTCGTGGAGGCCGACCGCTTCATCGACGCCATGGAGCTCACGGGCGGCTCCATAGGGACGAACGACCTCGTGCAGACCGTCTACGCCGTCTCGCGCGACGACCTCGAGCATTACGCGTATCCGGTGGACGCGCGCTCGCCGGCCGTGAAGCGGATGATCGAGCAGGCCATAGGGACGTTCAGGGAGCGCGGCCTGGAGATCGGCATCTGCGGGCAGGCGCCGTCGGACCATCCCGACGAGGTGCCCCGCTTCCTCGTGGAGCACGGCATCGGCTCCATCTCCGTCACGCCCGATACGCTGCTCGCGGTGCGGGTCGCCGTGGCCGAGGCCGAGGCCGCGCGCCGGGGCGGCTGAGGCCCCGCATCACCAACCGGTCCGGGCTCGATCCAGGAGCTCCACCAGCTCGCTGTCGCTGGCGAAGCTCAGCGGATGCCCGGCTCGATAGGCCGTGCTCACCGAGCCTTCCTCGGTCTGGAAGGTGAGGGTCTCCGTCACCGCGCCGCCGTCGCCCCCGTCCGCGGCCGAGGACTCCAGGGAGAGCCGGTAGACGGCGCCGTCCCTGGGATCGCGCCACAGCCGCACCGGCGCCACCTCGAACAGCTCGCGCGCCTCACGGCTGGTGAGGGGCGTGGGCTTGATCACCCACCGCACCTGGACGATGTCCTCGTCGTGGCCCTCGCGCCGGAAGGTCACGCCGAAGAAGCGCCCCGGTGCCACGGTGATTCCGGGAGCGAGCTCGCGCTCCTCGACGATCCAGGTCTTTCCTGCCGCTTCGATCCTCACGGTGGCGCTCCGGCGATTCCCCCGGGAATGATGAGCTCGGCCGGCCGTCGGGAGGCATGCGGCGGGTCGGCGCACGGAAGCCGTCGTGCGTTGCAAAGCCCGTTCCCCTTCGCATGGCGCTACAGCCCGCGCCGCCCGGGAGGCAGACGACCGCCGGCTCGGGCGGACCGGCTACGCGTCGGATGCCCCGCGAAGCAGACTCTCCGCGCGGTCCCGCTCGTGGGCGTCGTTCACGTTGGTGAACGCCACCTCGCCGCCGGGCAGCCGATGGTACGCGCAATGCTGGGCGAGCGCGGGATCGTGCCCCTCCTGCACGAGCACGCGACTGCCGTGCTGGATCAGGGCCTGGGCAACCACGCGGATGCGGTTGGCAAAGCGCGGGCGGTCGGGATCGGAAATGGATGTGACTGGAGCCATGTGCGAACCCTAGCCGTTGGCCGCCCAGGTTACGAGTGAGGGCGCCGCTCGGCAGGCAGTTCGGGGAGCAGA
>JAHWKH010000430.1 GCA_019347995.1 Gemmatimonadota bacterium
GGCCGCCTCCAGCACCAGCTGGCTGCGTCGGGCTATGGAGTGCTCGCGGTCACGGCTCGCTTCCGAGAGCGCCCAACCGACGAGGTTCGCGGCGCCGACGACTACGAGCGCGACGGCGTTGGCGACGGCCCATGAAGCTCCTCGCTGGGGAAGGCCGATCATCGAACTCGAGATCACGAGCAGTGTCAGGGTCAGCGCGAACGCCGTCCAGTCCTGGTAGAGGGCGACGAGGGTCACGACCAGTACGGCGTGATAAATGCCGGGCGCCCGCGAATCGGATAGAGCCACCACGAAAGCCGAGGCGGCGGCCAGGCCGCCGGCCCCGCAGGCACAGCAGACACCCCTCGCGCCACAAACCCTTCGCGCACGCTGGCCTAACCTCCCCGCCGATGGGGGAACGCCCGCTCGCCCTGCTCAGCGTCGTCGTGCCCATGTACGACGAGGAGGCCTCCGCGCGGGCGTTCTACGACCGGCTCGTGGCCGCGCTCGACGGTCTGTCCTGGGAACTGATCGCCGTGGACGACGGCTCGCGTGACGCCACCCCGGCGCTGCTGGATGAGCTGGCCCGCGACGACGACCGGGTGCGCGTCGTGCACCTGTCGCGCAACTTCGGCCATCAGACCGCCGTCAGCGCGGGGCTGGATCATGCCGCCGGCGCCGCCGTCGTCATGCTCGACGCCGACCTGCAGGACCCGCCCGAGCTCATCCCCACCATGGTCGCCCGTTGGCGCGAGGGCTCGGATGTCGTCTACGCGGCGCGGACGCAGCGCGACGGCGAGACGCCGTTCAAGCTCAGCACCGCCCGCGTCTTCTACCGCCTTCTGGGCAAGCTCGCCGATCTGCCGATGCAGGCCGACGCCGGCGACTTCCGCCTGCTGGACCGCCGGGCGCTGGACGCCCTGCTGGGCATGCGCGAGCGCAACCGCTACCTGCGCGGCATGACCGTCTGGGTGGGGTTCACCCAGACCGCCGTCCCCTACCGCCGCGAGGCCCGCACCGCGGGCGCGACCAAGTTCCCGCTGCGCCACATGGCGCGCTTCGCGCTCGATGCGATCGCGTCCTTCTCCCACGTGCCCCTCCAGCTGGCCACGCTGACGGGCTTCCTGTTCGCGGCGCTGGCCTTCCTCGCGATCCCGGTCGCCCTCGTGCTCAAGGCCACGGGCGCGTTCGTCCCCGGCGCCACCACCATCATCATCGCCGTGCTGCTGCTGGGCGGCATCCAGCTCATGGCCATCGGCCTTATCGGCGAGTATGTCGGGCGCATCTACGACGAGGTCAAGGGCCGTCCGCTGTACGTGGTGCGCTCACGGGTGAACCTCGCCGCCCCCTCGCCCGACGAGCGCGACCGCGTCGCGGTCCCCTAGATGGCCGGCTTCCCATGGGACATGGCGACGGGGCGTCGATCCTCGGGCGACGCCGTGACGCCAGGCGCCCGCGGCGGCCGCGCGGCCGCGATCGGCGGCGTGGCCATCTCCGTGCTGACCATCGCGGGCGTCGTCTGGTGGGCGCTGCGCCAGGAGCCCCCCGGGCTGCCCTCCACCGCGGGCGAGATCCTCGCCCTGGCCGGTGCCGTGGCGCTGTACTTCGCCGCCTGCGCAGTGCGCGCCGAGCGCTGGCTGGTGCTCATGCGCCACAACGGCGGCCACCCGCTGCGCCGCGACGTGTACGGCCTCACGGCCGTCGGCTACATGGGCAACAACGTGCTCCCCGCCCGCGCCGGGGACGCCCTGCGCGTGGTGTTCCTCCACCCACGGGTGGACAGCGACCGGCGCACGATCATCGGGACGCTGCTGGCCGAGCGCGTGCTCGACGTCATCGTGTTGGCCACGCTGTTCGCCGTGCTGGCCTTCGGCGCGCTGCAGGGCATCGAGGTCCCCGAGGGAGGGCGCGTCGCGCTGGGCATGGGCCTGGTGGGCGTCGTCGTCGCTGTGGCCACCGCGGGCTGGTGGCTGTTGCGGCGCAGCGGGCGCGGTGCGCGACTGCGGGGCTTCGTGGCCCCCATGCTGGCCGCGCTGGGCCGCCTGCACGGACGCCACCTCACCGAGGTGCTCGCCCTCAGCCTGGTCATCTGGGCCATCGAGGTGGTCGGGTGGTGGACGGTGGGGATCGCCTCCGGCCTGGACGTCAACCTGCTCGAGGCCGGGTTCATCCTCGCGCTCTCGTCGATGATCGTCCTCATCCCGTCGGGCCCGGGTTACGCGGGCACCCTGGATGTGGCCATCGTGCTGGCCACCCAGGCGCTGGGCCGCAGCGCGTCGGCGGGCCTGTCCTACCTCCTGTTGCTGCGCTTCGTGATCATGGTGCCGATCACCGCGGCGGGGTTCGTCGCGCTGCTGGTGCGCTACGGGGGGCGCCG
>JAHWKH010000431.1 GCA_019347995.1 Gemmatimonadota bacterium
AGGGCATAATAGCCCGCATCATGGGCGCTCCGCTTGTGTAATATGCCAGAACGAGCGATGGCTACGACATTGCCTACATGGTCTCAGGCGCCGGCCGCCCCGTGGTGCTCCTACCCTGGGGTCTGCAGGACATCTCGGCTGAATGGGCATCTAATTCGTCATGGGTGAAGGGCCTCTCAGAACGATTCCGGCTTGTCCAGTTCGCCGGCGCGCTCCAGCTTGCGGCACCTCAACCCCCGAGTCCCCGCGTGCCATGACCCCGACCCGCCGCCTCGCTCTCCCGCTCGCCGGAGCCCTCGCCCTGATGGCCGTGGCGTGCGCCGCCGCCCGGCCCGCGCCCGCCGCGTCCGGGCAGGAGGGGCCCACCCTCGTGGTGCTGCTCACGGTCGACCAGCTCCGGGGCGACATGCTGGACCACTACGGCGACGCCTTCACGGGCGGCTTCCGGCGCCTGCGCGACGAGGGCCACCGCTTCACCTCGGCGTCGCACCACCACGCCGTCACCGAGACGGCCGCGGGCCACGCCACGCTGGCCACGGGCGTGCCGCCCTCGCGCCACGGCATCGTGGGCAACGACTTCCGCGTCCCCTCCGGCGGCGCCCTGGCGACCGTCTACTCCGTGGAGGACACCGCGTCGCCGGTGCTGGGCCTGCCGGCCTTCGTGGGCCGCTCGCCCGCCAGGCTGGAGCGGTCCGGCCTGGCCGACTGGATCCTGGCGGCCGACCCCCGGGCCCGGGTGGTGTCCGCCTCGAAGAAGGACCGCTCCGCGATCACCGTGGGGGGCCGGAGCCCCGAGGCGCACGTCTACTGGATCGCCGACGGCACCGGCCGCTTCGTCACCTCCCGCTACTACGAGGACCGCTACCCCGCCTGGGTCGAGCGCTTCAACGCCAGCGTCATGCCGGAGCTGTGGGCCGACAGCGTGTGGGAGAGCACCGTGCCGCCGGCCCTGGCCCGCCTGGCGGGCCCCGACTCGGTGCCGTGGGAGGCCGACGGCGTCCACACCACGTTCCCGCACCGGGCGTCGGAGGAGGCCGGGGAGGGGGCGTGGGGCCACGCCACGTGGGTCGACCGCACGCCCATCCCCGACGAGGCCGTGCTGCGCTTCGGCCTCGAGGCGCTCGACGCCCTGGAGCTGGGCCGGCGCGGCGCCACCGACCTGCTGGCGCTGTCCTTCTCGCAGACCGACTACGTGGGCCACGACTACGGCCCCATCAGCCGGGAGCAGATGGACAACCTGGCGCGCCTGGACCGCCACCTCGCCACCCTCTTCGACGCGCTGGACCGGCGCGTGGGCGAGGGGCGCTGGGTGGCGGCGCTGGCGGCCGACCACGGCGCCATGACCCCGCCCGAGCAGACGGCGGAGGGAGGCGAGCCCGGCCACCGCCTCACCCAGGGCGACCTCCAGGGCCTGGCCGCCGCGGTCAACGAGGCGGTTCGCGAAGGCGGCGCCGACGCCGAGGTGCGCGAGCGCATCGTGGAGCGTCTCGAGGCCCTGCCCCGGGTCGCCCGCGTCTACCGCACCGACTCCGGGGCCGGGGACGCCGCCAGCGACTCCTTCGCCGCCCTCTTCCGCCACTCCACCTTCCCCGACCGCTTCGCCGGCCTGCTCTCGCACCTGGGCTTCGAGCTGCGCTGGGAGGAGGGGATGCTGGGGTCGGTGCGGGAGAGGGGAACCAGCCACGGCAGTCCCTACTGGCACGACCGCTGGGTGCCCCTGGCGTTCCTGGGGGCGGGCGTGGAGCCCGGCGTCTCGGGCGAGGCCGCCTACACCTGGGACGTGGCCCCCACGCTGGCCGCGCTGGGAGGCGTTCCCGCCCCCGCCGACCTCGAGGGCCGCCTGCTCCTACGCTGAGGCCGGCGCGCGAGGAAAGGTTGTGCCGCAGCCCCTTTCTTGACGTCGTCCGGCGACTGCCCCATCATGCGTAACCTTCCGAAACATCTGATAACCAGCCTTCCCCCGAGGGAGGCGGACGGGTCCGATGCCCTCCGCCCCGGCGCGCCGGCCGCGCCGACGACACCGAGGCCGATCGCCGCCCGCCGGGCCCGGCCCCAAGACGACCTCCTGTCCCATTTCGTGTCCCGCCAGGAGGCGGGCGAGCTCACCTACGACGAGCTCTACGCCACCATCACCCTGCTCTTCATCGCCGGGTTCCTCACCACCACGAACCTGATCGGCAACGGTCTGGCCGCCTTCTTCCACCGTCCCGACGAGCTGGACCGGCTCCTGGCCGACCCCGCCCTGGTCGGCTCCGCCGTCGAGGAGATCCTCCGCTACGACACCCCCGTGCAGTTCGTCCACCGCCTGGTCCTGGCCGACACCGAGGTGGCCGGGAACCGGCTCGCC
>JAHWKH010000432.1 GCA_019347995.1 Gemmatimonadota bacterium
CGCTGGGGCCGATCTGGCGGCGCTGGAGCGGATCGCGGATGCGTCGCTGGCGGAGAACCTGGCGGACGCAGAGTCGCTCGGGCAGATCTTTCTGCAGTTGCGAGCGATGCGGAAGCCCGTGGTGGCGCTCGTGCGGGGCCGGGCGCTCGCGGGGGGATGCGGGCTGGCGACGGCCTGCGACCTGGTGCTGTGCCGGGACGACGCGCAGCTCGGCTATCCCGAGGTCAACCTGGGCTTCGTCCCGGCCATGGTCATGACGATCCTGCGCCGCAAGCTGGGCGAGGGGCAGGCCTTCGAGCTGCTCGTGGGCGGCTGGCGCATCAACGCCGCCGAGGCCGAGCGCATGGCCCTGGTGCAGCGCGTCTTCCCGGAGGCGGCGTTCGAGAACGAGGTGTGGGACTACCTGGCCGACCTGGCGAAGCGGCCGCCGTCGGCGGTGAGGCTCTCCAAGCGGCTCCTCTACGGGCTCGACACGGTGGGCTTCGAGGAGGGCATCGCCCGCGGCGCCGAGATGAACGCCCTGGCGCGCCTCACCGACGCCTGCCGCGAGGGCGTGCGGCAGTTCCTCCAACGCGCCCGCGAACGGCAGGAGAAGCGTTGAAGGCGCACGAGGAGGTCCGGCACCTCGAGTGGCGGGTGCGGCTCTTCGGGGCCGGCGCCATCCTGGCCCTGGTGGGAATGGTGCGCAACGCCGAGTGGCTGGTGAACCTGGCCATCGGCGTGCTGCTCCTGGGCTTCGCCCTCCGCTTCGTGCCGGAGCGGGGTGGGGACGAGGAAGGTGGGGAGCGCGCCGAAGACGGCCCCCGCGCGTAGGCTGCCGTCTCCTTCTCTTCTACGTCGTTCGGGGGCCCGCGCTACGTCGGATCGCGCAGAGTGATCGCCCGCGGCCGGCGGTATCATGGACGTGCGCGTCGTCCCCCTTTCACCAGGCCGGAGCCCCCCATGCGATCCCGTTCCTTCCGCGCTCTCTTCCTGTGCCTCCCCGCGCTCCTGACGGCCGTCCCCGCCGTCCGCGCCCAGGCTCCGGCGGCGGACTCGCTCCAGGAGATCCGCCTCGTCGACGGCTCGGTGCTGTACGGCCGCGTCCTGGACGAGGGCCCGCCGGTGAGCGTGCGGCTGGCCGGGGGCGAGGTCCTGGAGGTGGACTCGGCGCGCATCCGCAGCGTCCGCGCGGCGCCCGGCAGCATCCGCGGCGGCGAATACTGGCCGCCCGACCCCAACCAGACCCGCCTCTTCTTCGGCCCGACCGGCCGAACGCCTCCGGCCCGCTCGGGCTACCTGGCCCTCTACGAGGTCTTCATCCCCTTCGTCTCGTTCTCGCCAACGGACCGGCTCATCATCTCCGGTGGCACGCCGTTCGTCGGAGGCTTCGGTGGGGATCGTCCCTACTGGCTGGCTCCCAAGCTGCGCGTGCTCTCCTCGGGCCCGATCGACATGTCGGTGGGAGCCCTGGCGATCCGCTGGGACGACGAGAACGCCGGCATCCTCTATGGGGTCGCTACGAGGGGGAGCGGAGACGCCGCCCTCACGCTCGCCCTCGGCTACGGGTACGAGGGCGGGGACCTCGCCGATTCACCCGCCGCCATGGTCGGCGGAGAGGCCCGCGTCTCCCGGAGCGTGAAGCTGCTGGCGGAGGGCTACGTGTTCGACGGCGAGGTGCTGGGGATGGGCGGGATGCGCTTCTTCGGAGAGCGCCTGAGCGCCGACCTGGGCATCCTCCTGGCCGAGGGCGCTGAAGGCTTCCTGCCCGTGGTGAACTTCGTCTACGCCTGGTAGGAGG
Source organism: Gemmatimonadota bacterium (assembly GCA_019347995.1). Next base: position 1,781 of record JAHWKH010000432.1, read on the forward strand.
AGGCAGCCGTCGAGGGCTGGAGCCCGGTCGGCGGAGGCCCGGCCGGTGTGGCCGGCCCTTCCTCCCATGGCCGGGCCCCTCCGCCGCCGCCACGCTCCGGCGTGGATCCCGTCGCCACCCTCCGCCGCCATTTCGGCTATCCGGGCTTCCGCCCGGGCCAGGAGACCCTGGTGCGGGCGGCCCTGGCGGGGCGCGACGCGCTGGGCATCCTGCCCACCGGCGGGGGCAAGAGCGTCTGCTATCAGGTCCCGGCCTTGCTCCTGGACGGTTTGACGCTGGTGGTGAGCCCGCTGGTCTCCCTGATGGACGACCAGGCGGGCCGGGCGTGCCGGGCCGGCATCCCCGCCGGCCGGCTGACCTCCCAGATGCCCCGGGACGAAGCGCGTCGCGTGCTGGACGACGCCACGGCGGGTCGCCTGCGCCTCCTCCTCGTGGCGCCGGAGCGCTTCGGCGTGGCCGCGTTCCGGCGCGCCCTCGCGCGCCTGCGCGTGGCCCTCCTGGCCGTGGACGAGGCCCATTGCATCTCCGAGTGGGGCCATGACTTCCGGCCCTCCTATCGCACC
>JAHWKH010000433.1 GCA_019347995.1 Gemmatimonadota bacterium
CCCACCACCACGCCTTCGAGGCGCACGGGATTGAAGGCCGACGAGGAGCGGTCGCCCTTGCGGACGACGCCGAGTCCCCGGGCCGTGCCGGCCGTGGAGGGCCGCACGTCGGCCAGGAGGATGGCGAGACCGGGAGGGGCGGCGCCCGACGCGTCGGCGCGCTCCACGCCCGCCGGCACGGAGCCCGGGTCGGGGCTCCAGTACATGGCCTCGCGCCACGGCCGCGTCTCCCAGTCGTTCATGAGCCGGCCCAGGAGGGCGCTGCCCTCGAGGAGCTCGCCGGTGGCCTGCCGGATCGCCTTGGTGCGCGCCGCCTGCTCGGTGGCGTCGATGGCGCGGGCGTCGGCGCGGGCGTCCGCCACCACGTCGCCCTGATCCAGCCGGAGCGCCCGCACCGCCACCTCGCTGGTGGCCGTGATCAGCGTGCCGTCCACGGGATCGGGTCGCGCGCCCCAGTCGGCCACCCCGATGAGGAGCACCTGGGCGCCGAAGTCACGACCGAGCTGGACGGCCGCGCCCTCGTCCCCATCCAGCGCGGCCTGGACCAGCTCGCGCTGGGCCGCGGTGTGGGCCAGCGCCGGGTCCACCAGCGGGAACCCCGCCTCCCTCAGGAACGCGGTGAGGTCGCGCGTCGCCACGTCGCCGCCGCCCCGCTCCGAGACGAACACGAGGGTGCGGGGAAGGTCCGACTCGAACGTGATCCCGCCCTCCTGGGCCTGGATCGGGGCCGGCGGCGCGAGCGCGAAGAGGAGCCCGGCCGCGGCGCAGCCGCACCGGATGGGCACGGTCCTCATCCTCCACCTCCCGTCTGCAGGCGCTCCAGGGCGCGGCGCGCGTCCCGGTGTTCTGGATGGATCTCCAGGGTCCTCTGGTAGTGCTCGATGGCCTTCTGCCGATCGCCCCTGTCCTCGAAGTCCACGGCCCGGGAGAACTCGATGGTGGCGCGCACGGGGATCGGCTCCATGGCCGGCCGCTCGGAGGGCGGCGCCAGCTCGAGCTCGCCCGCGAAGAGGTCGGCGATGCGCATCACGACGTCCAGCAGCTCGTCGGTGCGGCCCGACAGCTTCTGTGCCTCGAGAATCTCCGACGTCTCGACGTCGATGGCGTGGAGGTCCATGCGGAGCATGCCCGCGATGCTCGTCACCTGTCCGTAGACGACGTACTGCGCTCCCAGCATCTGGCCCACCTCGAGCGCGGTGTTCTCGCTCACGCGCCCCGAGAGGGAGAGCCTCTGCTCGGTGAGGATGTCCTGGAGGCGGGTGCGCTCGATGACCTGCATGCCCTCCCGATCCGAGAGCTCGGTGATCAGCATGCTCGCGACGGCCTTCCCCAGCGGCGCCGAGTTGCCGCCCTCGCCGACCATGAGGCCGGTGAAGTCGAGGACGGCGACGGTGGGAAGGCCGGACGTCTGCGCAGGGGCATCCTGGACCGCGAGGCCCGTCGCCACGACGGCGGCGACGATCCAGGGGGCGGCTGCGGTGCATCGCACGGCGTACCTCCAGGGTCGATGGGGCCGAAGCGCCCCCGTCGCGCTCCATCCCGGGGCGCGGAGGGCGGGCGAAGAAACCTTTGCCCGCCGAAAACGGCACGACTAAGTTTACCCTGCCTGACACCTGGATGCGAGATGTTCGTCGCCGCCGGACTCCCGGGTCGTCCTCTTCCTCGCCGTTCCCGTGCAGGAGCTCCCATGAGCGTCCGCTTCCGGCCAGGGCACCTGCTGCTGGCCTGCCTGGCCGTCGCCGCGTGCGCCACCGGGCTTCCCAGGGCCGAGCCCGCCGACATCCCGATGCTGCGGGAGCGCCTCGCGGCGGCTCCCGGCGACGCCGACGTCCTCACCCGGCTGGGCATCGCACTCTACAAGGACGCGCAGCACGCCGAGGCCGCGCGGGTCCTGGACGAGGCGGTCGCCGCCGGCGCCACCGGAGGGGCCGCGCACCTCTATCTGGGGCTCGCCCACGAGGAGATGGGCCAGTGGTCGGAGGCGAGGGCGGCCTACGCGGGCTTCCTCGACGCCGGGGGATCCGGAGCGCTCCAGAGCGACATCCGCGGCCGCATGGCTCTCATGGGACGGCGGGAGCTGGAGGCGGCCGCGCAGCAGGCCCTGGCCCAGGAGGCGAGCCTCTCCAGCGAGCCGCCGGCTCCCCGTAGCGTGGCGGTCTTCCCGTTCCGCCTCGTCTCGGAGAACCTCGAGCTGGAACCCCTCCAGGTCGCCCTCGCCGACATGATGATCACCGACCTCACCCTGGCCGGCGACCTCACCGTCCTCGAGCGGGCCCAGATCCAGACGCTCCTGAACGAGATGGCGCTGACCGAGGCCGGCTACACCGAGCCCGCCACCGG
>JAHWKH010000434.1 GCA_019347995.1 Gemmatimonadota bacterium
CGGCCGCCCGCGCACCGCCGCCGCGCTGCGCGACGACGTCCAGCTGTCCCTGTATGCCGTCGCCGCCCGCGAGGCCTGGGGCCTGGAGGCCGCCCAGCAGGCCTACCTCTACGTCCTGGACGACCAGAAGGTCCGCGTCCCCCGCGAGGAGATCGACCCCGCCTGGATCACGGAAACCGTCATGACCGTCGCCGAGGGCATCCAGGCCCAGGGCTTCGAACCCACCCCCTCCCACAGCGCCTGTTCCATGTGCGACTTCCGTATCGCCTGCCCGGCGGCCGAGCGGTAGCGCGCCGGCGCCCGGCGGGGACCAACCGCTGGACGCCGGCGCCGTGGCCGTCCTGGAGGCGGGCGCGGCCGGCTCCGGGGACGGGAGCCAGGCGGTCGCCGGGGGCAGCGCGGACGACGCGGGCGACGCGACCGGTACCGCCGTGGACGTGGCGGCGCTGGCCCTGCCGGACGGGCTGTCGCTCACGGGTCCCCTCGTCGTGCTCGCGCTCCTCCTCCTGGCCGCCGACGTGGTCATGGCCCGCAGGAGAGCACCATGAGCGCCGCGTCGTCGGTGACGTACGAGGCCCTCACCCGCGGGGTCCGCCGCCGCTGGCGGCTCCGGACCCTTCTGGTGGGCGTGGGCCGGGGGCTCCTCGCCGCCGCCGCCGCCGCGACGCTGCTGGCGGCCGCCGACCTCGCGCTGGACCTGACGGCCGCCGCGCGCCGGGCGCTGCGCTGGGCCCCCCTCGTGGCCATGGCCGTCCCGCTGGCCCGGGCGGCGATCCGTGCGGGGCGGGAGCCCACGGCGCAGCGGCTCGGGCTCCTGGTCGACGCGAGGAGCGGCGCCGGCAACCTGTTCTCGACGCTGCAGAGCCCCAACACGGCGGGCCCGGTGGCGGAGGCCTTCCGCGCCCGGGCAGCCGGCCGGCTCGCCGGCCTCTCCCCGGCCCCACTGGTCCCCCTGGCCCCGGGTGCGGCGTGGGTGCCGGCGCTGGTGGGCGGCGCCCTCGCCCTGCTGCTCGCGGCGGTGGCGGGCGGGTGGCTCGGGCCACGCTGGATCGGCCTCGTGGACGCGCCGACACCTTCCGTCGCCCGGGGCGCCCCCGCGGCGCCGAGGGGTGGCGCGCCCGCCTCCATGGGGTCCCTGCGCTGGGTCGTGCATCCTCCGGGCTACACCGGCCTGCCCCCTCGGCCGGGCCGGGAGGGCGAGCCCCTGGCGGCGCTCCCCGGCTCGGGGGTGGAGCTCCATGGCGAGGGCGACGCCAGGCCCCCCACCCTGCGCGGACTCGTGGTGGGCGGCGACACGCTGGCGCCGGCGGCGGCCTCCGGGGGCTGGTCGGCCCGCTGGACCGTGGAGCCCGACCAGAGAGGCGTGCAGGTCGAGGTGCTCGACGACGGGCGGGTGGTCGAGCGACGCGTCGTGCCCCTGCGCGTCCTCCGGGACCGGCCCCCCACCGTGGAGCTGCTCGAGCCCGAGCGGGACGTGATGCTCGCCACGCCCACGGGCGTGGTGCCCGTGCGGGCGGTGGCGCGCGACGACTTCGGCGTCGCGGAGCTGGAGCTGCGCTGGGTGCGCTCGCGGGGGAGCGGCGAGTCCTTCGACTTCGAGGAGGGCACCTGGGCCTGGGACGTGCAGGCGGAGGACGACGGAGCCCGCACCGGGTCGCGCGCGTTGCGCCTGGCGGAGCTGGACCTCGCCCCCGGAGACGTGCTCCACGTGCGCGCCACGGCCACCGACCGCAACGGCGTGACCGGCCCGGGTCGGGGCGTCTCGGCCACCCGGCAGATCCGCATCGCCCGCGAGGACGAGCTCTCGGAGGTGACGACCCTCATCGGGTTCCCCATCCAGCGGGAGAGGGAGCCGCTGCTGAGCCAGCGCATGATCATCCTCCTGACCGAGGAGCTGCAGGCCGAGGCCGCGGGGATGTCCCGCGCCGCGCTGCTGGACGCGGCCGAGGACATCGCCGACGAGCAGCGGCGCCTGCGCACCCGCATGGGCGAGCAGATCTTCTCCCGGGCCACCGGCGCCGACACCATCCCCACCATGCTCTCCTGCACGATTTCATGATAACCGGCCAGGGGCCATACGATCGTCCCCCATCGTAGGGACGCACAGCGAGAGCGTGGGTGGGCGGGTGTGGCCGAGCTTTTTAAGCTCGGCGGGCGGCGGTTGCGGGAGGAAGAGAATTGCCGAGAGGCTCGTGTTGTCCCCTGCGGGGAATCGCGAAGATTTCAGGTCCCGGCGGGCTTCGCGCGAATGCGGCGATCGGGGAGTGAGAGTCGATCCTCGCAACGTGCATAATGCCGGAAGGGAACAACACGGCTTTGGCTGGCCGCACCGTTGCC
>JAHWKH010000435.1 GCA_019347995.1 Gemmatimonadota bacterium
GCCGTCCGGCTCCGGCTCCTCGCCGGCGAGCACGCACTGCGAGAAGTGGATGAGCTCGGGCGCGAACTGGTCCCGCTTGCCCACCTCCTTCCTGCGCCGATCGCCGTCGGTCCCCACCTCGTAGGCGAGACCGGTGGCGTATCCGTACGCCGGATCCACCACCACGTCGCCCTCGGTGCCCTGCACCCGGTAGCGGGAGACGGGATGGGCACCGAAGCTGGACGTGAAGGTGGCCAGCCGGTCGTCCGGGAAGCGGAGCGTCGCCGATGTCATCTCGTCGCAGTCCCGGAAGCGGGGAAGCCGCCCGCGATGGACGTCCACGTCCGCCCGTAGTCCTCGGAGCGGAAGACGTACGGCGTGAAATCGCCCAGCAGCGTGCGGTAGACCGCCACGTAGACCTTGGCGGGATCGTGGGGGCTGACGTCGATGAAGTTCACCCTGCCCTCGGGGGGCATGGGCGGCGTGATGTCGGTCCAGGTCGCGCCGCCGTCACGGGTGACGTGGACGGGCCCGTCGTTCGCGCCGGCGTAGATGACGTCGGGCTCGAGAGGCGACGCCTCGACCGCGTACAGGACGGAGTAGTGCTCCTCGCCCGTGATGTCGCGGGTGATCGGTCCGCCCGAGACCACCTGGCGCTCCGGCCGGAAGGCCGTCAGGTCGGGGCTGATGGTCTCCCACGTCGCGCCGCCATCCGTGCTCCGGTGGACGAACTGGGAGCCGTGGTAGACCGTCAGCGGGTCGTGGGGGCTGACCTCCACCGGGGCCACCCGCTGGAACCGCCACGGCAGGTCGGCGGCCGCGTGGCCGTACATGTAGACGCCGCCCACGTAGTAGTGCCGGAGCTGGCCGGTGGTCCAGTCGTAGATCATGAACCGGCCCTTGCACGCGTTGTAGATCCGGTCCGGCTCGCCCGGCTTCGGCACCGCCGGGCCCGTCTCGCACGTGCCGCCGCCGTAGTTGACGAAGTCGTCCGCGGCGCCCAGGTGGGTGGGGAGGCTCGGCACCCCCAGGATGTCCCAGTCCTGCTGCCCGCCCCACACCCAGTAGGGGAAGCGGTCGTCCACCCGCACCTGGTACATCTCGGCCTGCACCTGGTTGTAGAGCGACGTCCACGTCCGCCCGCCGTCCCGGCTCACGTTCGCGCCGCCGTCGTTCCCCTGGACCATCAGGTCCGGGTCCCCCGGGTCGATCCAGATGTCGTGGTTGTCCCCGTGCGGCGTCCGGACGCGGTTCCACCGGCGCCCGCCGTCCGTGCTCTTCCACAGCGCCAGGTTGTTCACCCAGACCGTGTTCGGCTCCTTCGGGTCAACGTCCACGTTGATGTAGTAGAAGGGCCGCCCCGTCAGCGCGTCATCCGACGACACGTGCTCCCACGTCTCGCCGCCGTCCCCGCTCCGGTACAGCCCGTCCCGGCCCTCCGGCGCCTCGTACAGCGCGTAGACGACGCGCGGGTCGCTGGCCGCCACCCCCAGGTCGATCTTCCCGATCAAACCCTCCGGCAGCCCGCCGCCCAGCTTCCGCCAGCTGTCCCCGCCGTCCGTCGACTTGTAGACGCCGCCCTCGTGACCGCCGCTGATGATGGTCCACGGCCGCCGCTCGCCGCGCCAGCTCGACGCGTACAGCACGTCCGGGCTCCGCGGGTCGATCTCCACGTCCACGATCCCCGTGCTGTCGCTGATGAACAGCACCTTCTGCCAGCTCTCGCCGCCGTCCGTGGTCCGGTACAGCCCCCGCTCGGGGTTCGGCCCGAACGGGTGGCCAATGGCCGCCACGTACGCGCGGTCCGGGTCCCGCGGGTCGATCTCGATCGCGCCCGTGTTCCCGATGTCACGGAGCCCCAGGAAGCGCCACGTCCGCCCCGCGTCCAGCGACCGGTACACGCCCAGCCCCGTGATCACGTTGCTCCGGTAGCCGTCGCTCCCGGTCGCCACCCACACCACGTCCGGGTCCGACGGCGCCACCCGCACGGCACCGATGGACGGCGTCTCGAACCACCCGTCGCTGACGTTGTGCCAGCTCTCGCCGAAGTCCGTGGTCTTGAACACGCCCCCGCCCGTCGACCCCATGTAGTACGTACCCGGCTCCCACGGCACCCCCGCCACCGCCGTCACCCGCCCGCCGCGCGCGGGCCCGATCCAGTCCCAGTCCAGACCGCCGAACAGCGCCGGCGCCAGGTTGTCCGGATGTCCTTCGAGCGGCGTGCCCAGCCGCAGCAGTTCGTGCGGATCGGGATCCCGTCCGGCCATGGCGCACCCGATGAGCAACCCCGCCGCCACCGCGGACGCCGACGATCCGAGGCCGCGTCCGAGCGGGAGATCGGAAGAGCA
>JAHWKH010000436.1 GCA_019347995.1 Gemmatimonadota bacterium
TCCCGGAGCGTCGTGTAGCTTCCCGCCCGCTTGGAGAACTTCACCTCCTCCCCGCCCCGCTCCACCGTGACCATCTGGTGGAGGACCCACTCGGGAAAGTCCTCGGGGAGCCCGAGCGCCTGGAGCCCGGCCCGCACCCGCGTGACGGTCCCGTGGTGGTCCGCCCCCTGGACGTTGACGCAGCGGTGGAAGCCCCGCTCCCACTTGGTCACGTGATACGCCACGTCGGGGAGGAAGTAGGTCGGGCTCCCCGAGCTCTTCACCATCACCCGGTCCTTGTCGTCTCCGAACTCCGTGGTGCGCAGCCACACGGCGCCCTCGGCCTCGTAGACGTGGCCCGTGGCGCGCAGCGCTTCGATGGTGGCCCCGACCCGGCCCTCCCCGTAGAGCGAGGACTCGAGGAAGTAGCTGTCGAAGCCCACGCGGAACTCGGCCAGGTCCCTGTCCTGCTCGGCACGCAGCAGCCGGACCGCGAAGCGCCGGAACGTGCCCAGCGCCTCGGGGCCGTCGTCGCCCACCCAGCGATCGCCCACCTCGTCGCGGAAGGCGGTGGCCAGGTCGGCGATGTACTCGCCCTGGTAGCCGCCCTCGGGCACGACCACCGTATTTCCGAAGAGCGCCTCGTAGCGGGCGCGGACGCTGCGGGCCAACAGCTCCATCTGCCGGCCCGCGTCGTTGTAGTAGAATTCCCGGTGGACCTTCCACCCCGTCCACTCGAGGAGGGCGCACAACGCATCTCCCAGGGCGGCCTGACGGCCGTGCCCCAGGTGGAGCGGCCCCGTGGGGTTCGCCGAGACCCACTCGACCAGGATGGGCTCTCCGGCCCCGGTGGCGCTGCGTCCGTAGCCTTCGTCGTTCTGCAGGACCACCCGCAGCGTGTCGGCCACGGAGGCGGCCGCGACGCGGAAGTTGAGGAAGCCGGGTCCGGCCACCTCCACGGAGGTGACGCCCGCCGCCGCGGCGTCCATGCGCGACGCCAGCTCCTCGGCGATCTGGCGTGGCGGCCGCCCCAGGCGTCCGGCCAGCGTCAGGGCCACGTTGGTGGCCCAGTCCCCGTGCTCCGGGTCGCGGGGGCGCTCCAGATGCGGGTCGGCGTCATCCACGTCCATGGCGGCCAGCGCCGCCACCAGCGCGGCCCTGATGGGCTCCTTGTCGGCGGGAGCCGTCACGTGTCCGCGCCCCCCGAAGACGGGCCCGACTTCCCCGGCCCGCCCTCCTTCCCGGACGAGCCGCCGGACGAGGACGAGCCGCCCTTGTCCTTCGAGGCGCCGCCGCCCGCGGCGTCTGCGCCGCTCGAGGATCCGCCCTTCTCGCCGCCGGACCCCTTGCCGGCCTTCTCTCCACTCCCGGCCTTCTCCGCACCCCCGCCCTTCTCCGCCTCCGCCTTCTTGCGGTAGCTGTCGCTGCGGTAGTCGGTGATGTAGAAGCCCTCGCCCTTGAAGAGGAACCCTGCGCCCCCGGAGATCTGGCGCTCGGCCGTCTCGCCGCACTCGGGACACGTGGCCACGGGCTCGTCCGACATCCTCTGGAACAGCTCGAAGGCGTGGCCGTTCGGGCAGCGGTATTCGTAGGTGGGCATGGCCGTCGGGGTGGGCGTTCGTCGCGTACCGGGAGGTCCCGGGCACAGCGGGGAAAGATACCCTACGAGGCGTGTCCGTCGTAGGTCCCCCAGGCGTCTCTCAGGGTGTCGCTGATCTCGCCGAGCGTGGCCAGGGCCTTCACCGCGTCCACGATCGGGGGCAGCAGGTTGTCGCCCGCGTCGGCGGCACGGCGGATGCGGGCCCGCGCCGCCTCGACGGCCTCCGTGTCCCTGCGCTCGCGCAGGTCCGCCAGCTTCGCCTTCTGGCGCACCTCCAGCGCGCTGAAGTCGGGCTGTCCGATGCGCACCTGCTCCTCGGCCTCCTGGTACGCGTTCACGCCCACGACCGTGCGCTCCCCCTCCTCGACTTCGAGCTGCACGCGATAGGCGGCGCGGTGGATCTCCTCCTGCATGTAGTCGATGGCCTTCGCGGCGCCGCCCAGATCGGCGATGCGCTCCAGGTACTCCCGGGCGCGCGCCTCCACCTCGTCCGTGAGGTGCTCCACGAACCAGCTCCCGGCCAGCGGATCGGCGGTGCGGGCCACCCCCGACTCGTGGGCGATGACCTGCTGGGTGCGCAGGGCCAGCGTGGCTGCCTGTTCGGTCGGAAGCGACAGGGCCTCGTCATAGCCATTGGTATGCAGGGATTGGCAGCCTCCGAGCACCGCGGCCAGCGCCTGGAGAGTCGTGCGGACGGCGTTCACCAGCGGCTGTTGCGCTTGCAGCGACGAGCC
>JAHWKH010000437.1 GCA_019347995.1 Gemmatimonadota bacterium
CGCAGGGCCCAGACCAAGGGCTGGCCGTCGGGGACGGCCATGGAGCGCAGCACCGCATCGCGGGTCGACGCGTCCTCCTGGGCGACCATCACGAGGTGGACCGCCGCCGCGCTCAGGCACGCGCGGTGGCCCGAGGCGATGGTCGAGTCCATCCAGTCCATCGTGCCCTCGTAGTCGGTGAGGGCGAGCGGGATCCCCAGCACGTCGGCGCGCGGAAGGTCCGGCGCCGGAGCGGCGCCGGGGGACGGCGGAGTATGGGGATGGGTTTCGACGCGCACGGTCGGTCGCGGATCCTCCTGCGGTGTTCGAGGGGGTCCCGTGGCTTCCTACCCCGGTAGAACGTTGCTGAGGCGGGAAAGTCGCGAAGTAGGCGGTGGAGGGTAGCCTTCCCGATCTTCGTGGCCCGCATGCTCGTCACCGGTGGTGCAGGCTTCATCGGCTCCCACGTGGTCGACGCGCTGGGGGAGCGCGGGCACGAGGTGACCATCCTCGACGACCTCTCCACCGGGCGGCGGGAGAACGTCACCGCCGCCCTGGAGCGCGGCGCGACGCTGCACGAGGTCGATTTGCGCGACGGGCGCGGGGTGCTGGAGCTCGTCCGCGCCGTCGAGCCCGAGGCGGTCTTCCACCTGGGCGCCCAGATCGACGTGCGCCGCTCCATCGCCCAGACGGCCCTCGACGCCCGCGTCAACGTGGAGGGGACCGTCAACGTGCTGGAGGCCGCCCGTGCCGTCGGCGTGCCGCGCGTGGTCAACACCTCCTCGGGCGGGGCCGTCTACGGCGAGGCCGGCGTCCTCCCGACGCCCGAGGCCACCTTCCCCGCCCCCATGGCGCCCTACGGCCAGAGCAAGTTCGCCGCCGAGGGCTACTGCGACCTCTACACGCGCCTGCACGGCCTGTCGACCGCCTCGCTGCGCTACGCCAACGTCTTCGGTCCCCGTCAGGACCCGCTGGGCGAGGCCGGCGTGGTCGCCATCTTCTGCGGGCGCCTGCAGGAGGGCCGCGCGCCCACCGTCTTCGGCGACGGGCGCCAGACGCGCGACTACGTCCACGTCGACGACGTGGTGGCGGCGAACCTGGCGGCGGCGCAGAGCGACGCCACCGGCCCGTTCAACATCGGCCGTGGCGAGGAGGTCAGCGTGCTCGATCTCGTCGAGGCGCTGCGCGAGATCGCGGGCGACCCGGCGTTCTTCGCGCCCGAGTTCGAGCCCGCGCGCCTGGGCGAGCTGGAGCGCTCCTGCGTCGATCCCTCGCGCGCCCGCGCCGAGCTGGGCTGGGAGGCGCGCACCGGCCTGGTCGAGGGCCTGCGCGGCACGCTGGCCTCTCTCGACACCGTGTCGTGACGCAGCCCGAGCGGGCCTTCTGGGCCGGCCGCCGGGTGCTGGTCACCGGTCACTCGGGCTTCAAGGGCGCGTGGCTGAGCCTGTGGCTGGAGCACCTGGGCGCGCGGGTGACCGGGTTGTCGGCCGGGGCGCCCGCAGCGGCCTCCATGCACGCCATGGTCCGGCTCGCCGAGGGGATCGAGGAGGTCCACGCCGACGTGCGCTCGTTCGAGGCCGTCGGGGAAGCGGTCGCGTCCTCCCGCCCCGAGGTGGTCCTCCATCTCGCCGCCCAGCCCTTCGTGCGCCGCTCGCTGCGCGACCCCCGGACGACCTACGAGGTCAACGTCATGGGAACGGTCAACGTCCTCGAGGCGGCCCGGCGCGCCGAGGGGGTGCGCGCCGTGGTCGCGGTGACCTCCGACAAGGCCTATGACAACCGTGGCGCGGGCCGCGCGTTCGTGGAGGGCGATCCCATGGGCGGCGCCGACCCCTACTCGAGCTCCAAGGGCTGCGCGGAGCTGGTGGTCGACGCCTACCTGCGCTCCTACTTCGGCCCCGGGGGCCCCGACGCGCCGCGCGTGGGCGCTGCGCGTGCGGGCAACGTGATCGGTGGGGGCGACCGGGGAGAGGACCGCCTGGTGCCCGACCTCGTTCGCGCGGCGCAGGCCGGAGCGCCGCTGCGCATCCGCAACCCCGACGCGGTGCGCCCCTGGCAGCACGTGCTCGAGCCGCTGAGCGGCTATCTGGCGCTGGCCCGGGCGCTGGTCGACGATCCGGCCGCGCAGGGCGGGTGGAACTTCGGCCCGCCGGCCGGCACCGCGCCCACCGTGGGCGAGCTGGCCGCCCGCCTGGCCGCGCTGTGGCCCGGCGAGGTCGAGGTCGTGCAGCACGTCGTCCTCCTGCGCGACGACGAGCGCGGGGGCGGTCACGGCCGCGAGGACGGCGCGGTCGTGCACCGGACGGTCCGGAGGGCCGTGCAGCGGCCTG
>JAHWKH010000438.1 GCA_019347995.1 Gemmatimonadota bacterium
AGGTCGGTGACCAGCTCCGCGGCGCGCCCCGCCGCCTCGCGCACGAACAGGGCCACGTCGGTGGCCACCTGGTCGTTGCGCGAGCGCGCCGTGTGCAGCCGCCCGCCGGCCGGCCCGGCCAGCTCGCGCCAGCAGGCGTTGACGTGCTCGCCGAGGGCGGAGGAGGGGTCGGGCACCTCGCCGTGGCCGGGCTCGGGATCGAAGTCGCGCAGGAGGTGGAGCCGCGCGCCGCCGCCCGAGCGTTCCGCCAGCGCCTCGAGGTTGCGCAGGTTCTCCCGGTCCATGGCCACGACGACGTCCCACTCCCGGAAGTCAGTCGCCGCCACCTGGCGTGCCCGGCCCTCCAGGGCGACACCGTTGCGCCTCGCCACGTCCACGGAGCGTCGGTCGGGAGCGTCGCCCACGTGGTAGGCACCGGTGCCGGCGGAGTCGACGCGGTAGGCGTCCTCGAGCCCCCGCTCCCGCACCAGGTGCGCGAACACGCCCTCGGCCAGCGGGGAGCGGCAGATGTTGCCGAGGCAGACGAACAGGACGGAGGTCATGGCACCTCCTAACCCCGCCATCGAGCCGGGGATCCGGACGGACCGACACATGCAGCCCGGTGTACCTCCTATGCGCAAGTCCGCCTGGACGCTACGTTTCCAGGCTGCGGCGGCTCCTCCCGGACAAGAAGGAAGGGGCCATTTTTCTGAAGCCCCAACCGGAACGAGCTGCATGATCGACGTAAAGACATTCGAAGACCTGGGCCTGTCCGACGCCCGCCTGGCGGCGGTGGAGGCCCTGGGCTGGACCATCCCGACCCCCATCCAGTTGAAGGCCATCCCTCCCGCCCTCCTGGGCGAGGACGTGGTGGGCATCGCCCAGACGGGCACCGGCAAGACCGGCGCCTTCATGATCCCCGCCCTGGAGAAGATCAAGGCCGGGGGCGGGCTGCAGGTCCTGATCCTGTGCCCCACCCGCGAGCTGGCCCAGCAGGTGGCGGACGACACCAAGGACCTCTCCATCGGCACCAACCTGCGCGTCGAGTTCATCGTCGGCGGAGTGGGCTACGGCCCGCAGAACGACGCCCTGGCGCAGGGCTACGAGATCATCGCCGCGACGCCGGGTCGCTTCATCGACCACCTCGAGCGCGGCAACGTCGACCTCTCCAACCTGCGGACGCTGATCCTGGACGAGGCCGACCGCATGCTCGACATGGGCTTCCGGCCCCAGATCGAGCAGGTCCTGCGCAGGGCGCCGGCGCAGCGGCAGACCATGCTCTTCAGCGCCACCATGCCCCACGGCGTGCACGACCTGGCGCTGCGCATCACCGACGACGCGGTGTGGACCGAGGCGGCGCCCAGCGGAACGACGGCCTCGGGCATCACCGAGATCGCCTACTTCGTGAAGCCCGAGAAGAAGCCCGACCTCCTCTTCCATCTGCTCCAGCAGCCCGACTGGGACCAGGTGCTGGTCTTCAGCCGCACCAAGGCCGGCGCCGACGTCCTCGAGACCCGCCTCAGGCGCGAGGGCGTGTCGGTGGACGTCATGCACTCGGACCGGCAGATGAGCCACCGGACCCGGGCGCTGGACCGGTTCTCCACGGGCGACGTGCGCGTGCTGGTCGCCACGGACATCGCCCAGCGAGGCCTGGACGTCGAAGGCATCAGCCACGTGGTGAACTACGACGTGCCGCTGGACCCCGAGGACTACGTCCACCGCATCGGCCGCACCGGCCGCGCGGGCGCCGCCGGCTGGGCCGTCACGTTCGTCACCGCCGGCGACCTGGGCTACCTCAAGACGCTGGAGTACCGCCTGAAGCGTCCACTGCCCCGCGAGCACCTCGCCGAGTTCGACTACGCCGGTGGCCCCCGCGAGGACGAAGAGCCGGCCGCGAAGAAGCACCAGCGCTCGGTACGGGGTATCGGCTCGAGGAGCGCCGAGGACCTCTCGGAGGACGAGCTGGCCGCGCTGCTGGGACAGGGATAGACGGGCCTCCGACTTCCTTCGGGCCGCCGCCGCTTGACGCCCCTGCCCCGGCGGGGGTTTCTTGCATCCGCGGCGGCCTTCGCGGCGGCCGACGCGCACTCTCCCGGGCGCGCGCCCCAGGGGACCACACCGGAGCCTCGATGATCCTGAGACGGTACGGCAGCTCGGTTCAGAGCGTGGAGACGAACTTCGACGCGCGGGCCCTCACGGAGATCGGCTTCCGCAGGGACCAGCGCCTGTCGCTGAGCGCCGAGGCGTTCGAGGAACAATACGGGAAGGTCGACGAGCGGGCGCTCACGGCCAGCGTGGCGGGTCCGGTCCAGGACGAG
>JAHWKH010000439.1 GCA_019347995.1 Gemmatimonadota bacterium
GATCGTGCTCGCGCTGGGAACGCTGGTCACGGGCTCGATCTGGGCCAAGGCCTCGTGGGGGTCGTGGTGGGTGTGGCAGGAGCCCATGCTCGTGTCGTTCCTCATCATCTTCCTGCTCTACGCGTGCTACACGCCTTTGCGCTTCTCCATCGAGGACCGCGAGCGCCAGGCGCGCTACGCGTCGGTGTTCGCCATCGTCGCGGGCGCGTTCGTGCCGCTGAACTTCGCCGCCGTGCGCATGGCCGAGGCCTACATCCACCCGCGTACCTTCGCGACCACCGGGGGCGGGATGCCCGGCGACATGTTCCTCACCTTCCTGGTAGCGCTGGCCGGCGTGGGGCTGCTCTTCGTCACGCTGTGGAAGTACGAGATGGCCTCCAAGAACGCGACCTTCAAGCTGCGCGCCCTGCGGCGCACGCTGGCCGGCGACGAGCTCGCCCCCGCCCGTCGCAGCGCGGCGCCCACCCTCTGATGCTTCCCGCGCTGCCCCTCGACGAGGCGGGCCCCTACGTCGCCGCGGCCTACCTGGTCTTCCTGGCCCTCGTGCTGATCTACGTGGCCATCATGGCCGCCAAGCTGGGGCGCATCGAGCGCGACCTGACCGAGTTGACCGAGCTGGCCCAGCGCCGCGACGCGGGCGAGCGGGGCGCGCCCGAGCGCGAGCGCCAGGCGGTGGGCTCGTCCCATGAGTGAGCTGCTGGCACTCGGCGTGTCGCATCACACGGCGCCGGTGGCGTTGCGCGAGCGCCTGGCGCTGGTCGACAGCCAGGCCGTTGCGCTGCTGCACGACCTGGTGGCCGACGCGGCCATCGCCGAGGCCGTGGTCATCTCGACGTGCAACCGCACCGAGGCCTACCTGGTGGTCGACGACCCGGTGGCCGCGGAGACCACGCTGCTGGGCCGCCTGGCCACCCGGGCCGACCTGCGCCCTACCGAGCTGGCCGCCATGGCGTACACGCCGCGCAACTGCGACGCCGCGCGCCAGCTCTTCCGGGTGGCCGCGGCGCTGGACTCGATGATCGTCGGCGAGGCCGAGGTGCAGGGCCAGGTGCGCCACGCCTACCAGCGCGCGCGGGGCGCCGGGACCACCGGGCCGCTGACCAACCGCCTGTTCACCGCCGCCCTGAGCGCAGGCAAGCGCGTGCGCTCGGAGACCCGGGTGGGCGAGGGCGGCGCGAGCATCTCCTCGGTGGCCGTCGACCTGGCCCGCGGCGTCGTGGGGGAGCTCTCCCAGCGCGATGTGCTGGTGATCGGAGCGGGCGAGACCGCCGAGCTCACGGCCCGGGCCCTGGCCCAGCGCGGGGTGCGCACGATCTTCCTGGCCAACCGCCACGCCGCCCGCGCTCGCTCCCTGGCCGAGCGCTTCGGGGGCAGCGTGCTGTCGCTGGACCAACTACCCGGACGGATGGAGGCCGCCGACATCGTCGTGGCCTCCACCGCCTCGCCGCACCCCATCGTGGGCCGCGAGGAGCTCGAGCTGGTCATGGAGGCCCGCAGGGGCCGGCCCCTGGCGCTGATCGACATCGCCGTGCCGCGCGACATCGATCCCTCCTGCGGCGACCTGGAGGGCGTGACGCTCTATGACATGGACGACCTGCAGGCCACCGTCGCGCGCACGATGGACTTCCGCGCGGGCGAGGCGGCTAAGGCCCACGAGCTCGTGGAGGAGGAGATCCAGCGCTTCGCCCGCTGGCTGGGCCAGCTCGACGCGCTGCCCACCCTCACGGCCCTGCGCCGCCACGGCGACGCGATAGTCGAGCAGGTGCTGGCCGAGAACCTCGGCCGCTTCGATGGCGCCAGCGAGCGCGACCTCGAGCGCATCGAGATCATCGCGCGCACGGTGATGCAACGTCTGCTGCACGAGCCGACCCTGCGCCTCAAGGGCTCGGGCGGCGAGCACGCCCGCCTGCAGCTCGTGCGCGAGCTGTTCGCGCTGGACGGCGGAGCCGCGCCCGCGCAGGCCGACGTCCCCGCCGACGTCCGCCCGCTGCGTCGCGCGCAGTGAGGATCGCTACCCGCGGCAGCGCCCTGGCCCTGGCCCAGGCCCAAGCCGTGGCCCAGGCGCTGCGCGCCGAGGTCGAGGTCGAGGTGGTCACCATCACCACCGCGGGCGACCGCGACAGGGTCGCCGGCGACAAGGAGAAGTGGGTCAAGGAGCTGGAGCTGGCGCTGCTGGCGGGGGAGGTGGATCTCGCCGTGCACAGCGCCAAGGACGTACCCTCCGACCTTCCCGAGGGCCTGGCCCTGGTCGGCGCCCCGCCACGCGAGGAGCCCTTCGACGCGCTGGTCGGCGCG
>JAHWKH010000043.1 GCA_019347995.1 Gemmatimonadota bacterium
GCTACTCCATGACCTGGGGGTCCGGACGGCCTCGCTGGTCCTCGGGCTTGCGTTGGACGCCGTGCTTGCGACCGGCGCCCTTGCTGTCGTCCTGCTCCTGGATCCGCTCCTTTTCCTGCTCGCGGGGAGGGTTCTCACCCTGGTCCGGCTTCTTCTCGTCCCTTGAGCGCGAGCCGCTTGCGTCGTATCGATGCTCCATGCGGTCCTCCGTCGTGTCGTTCGCTGAGATGGATCCACCCGTAGGACTCAGGATTCGTGCCATCGCCTTCCACCGGGAATCCCACATGAGCCCCGACCGCCGCCGCTTTCTCGGCACCGCCTTCGCGGGGGCCGCCGCGGCCGCCGCGCCCGCTCCGCTTGGCGCCGTGGCGTCGCACCGCCGCGTCCCCCTCCCTCCGCCGGGGCCGGCTCCGGACGAGCGCTTCTGGCGTCTGGTGAGGGACCAGTTCTCCCTGGCTCCCGGCGTGGTGGTCATGAACGCGGCGACCCTCGGCCCCTCGCCGTGGCCCGTGCAGGAGCGGCTGCATGCCTGGACCCGGGACATGGACGCGGACGTCTCCTTTCAGAGCCGCGCCAAGTACGCCGACCTCCGGGAGGCGTCGCGCCGCGCGGTGGCGGAGCTGCTGGGGGCCTCGCCCGACGAGATCGCCCTCACGCGCAACACGTCCGAGAGCAACAACACGGTCGTGGCGGGCCTGGAGCTGGGGCCGGGCGACGAGGTGCTCCTGTGGGACGAGAACCACCCCACGAACCTCACGTCCTGGCAGGTCAGGGCGCGGCGCGCCGGGTTCACGGTGCGCACCGTGTCCGTGCCCCCCGCCGATTCCGCGGAGGGTTTGGCGGCGCCGTTCCTGGATGCGCTGGGGCCCCGCACGAAGGTCCTGGCCTTCAGCCACGTCTCGAACGCCACCGGGATCCGCCTTCCCGCCGCCCGTCTGTGCCGTGCGGCGGAGGGGCACGGGGCCTTCAGCCTGGTGGACGGCGCCCAGACGTGCGGCGCGCTGCACGTGGACGTGGCCTCGCTGGGCTGCGACGCGTACACGTCCAGCGCCCACAAATGGCTGATGGGCCCCCGCGAGGCGGGCATCCTCTACGTGCGGCGCGAGCGGGTGCCCACGCTGTGGGCCGCGGACGTGGGGGTGGGCTGGGAGCGCGCCCAGGACGGCAGCGCGCGTCGCTTCGAGACGCTGGGTCAGCGCGACGACGCGGCGGTGGCCGCGGTGGCGCCGGCGGTGGAGTTCCACGCGTCGCTGGGAGGTCCCCGGGCCGTGGAGGCGAGGGTCCTGGAGCTCGCGGCGGCGGTGCGGGGCGGGATGGAGGCCCGCTTCCCCGGCGTCCGCTTCCTGGCGCCCGCCGACCCGGCCCTGAGCGGTGGCGTGGTGGTGTTCGAGGTCCCTGGGATGGACCATGGCGCGGCGTACGACCGCCTCTACCGCGAGCACGGCGTGGGAGCGGCCCGCATGGGTCCGGGCCTGCGCCTCTCGCCCCACGTGTACAACACGCTCGACGACGTGGAGCGCAAGCTGAGCGCCGGCATGGCGCTCATCTCCGACGCCGAGGGCCCCACCAGCCTCGCGGGCATCATGGGCGGGGAGGTGTCGGAGGTGCATGGGCACACCACACGCGTCGCGATGGAGGCGGCCACCTGGGTCGGGCCGAACATCCTGCAGACCTCGAAGGCGCTCGGTCTGCGCAGCGAGGCGTCGGGGCGCTTCGAGAAATCGCCTCCCCGGCCCAGGTCGAAGAGGATGGCCGCGGGCACGATGGGCACCACGCCGCCCGCGATGGGGAAGCCCCGCTCGCGCTCCTCCAGCCAACGCATGACCCCCGCCGCGGCGTCCAGTCCATAGGCGCTCCCCCCGCTCAGGACCAGGGCGTGGATCTCCGTGACCAGCCCGCCGGGGGCCAGGAGGTCCGTCTCCCGCGTGCCGGGCGCTCCTCCCTGCACGTCGACGCTGGCCGTGGCGCCCGCTCCGGTGAGCAGCACCGTGGTGCCGGTGCGGTAGCCGTCGCCGACCCGCTCGTAGTGCCCGACCTCGATGCCCGGAACGTCGGTGATGGTGTTGCCCGCGCCCGGGGTCTGGGCGTGGGCGGGTGAGACGGTCGCGGCGGACAGCCCCGACGCGAGGACCGACGCCAGGAGCCGTGCCCCGGTGCGGGGACGAGGGTTGGGCGTGCGGGAAGGACGTCTCACGATGGCCTCCATTCGACTCCTCGGCTGGGATTCTCTCCGGTCGCGTCGGCTGATACCCGGAAACGGCCGCGGGTGGCATCGCCCCGGCAGGGATTCTTGACGCCACATCTTATACTGAATACGGTGCAGCGGAAATGCATACGATACGCGGTTTCCGGATCCCTTCCCCGTCGGGTCCACACCCTCAGGAGCCTCCCCCATGAGCCTACGAGTTCGTCGATCCGCGCCCTGGCTCGGAATGGTCGCCGCGCTGCTGTGGGGCGCGGCGCTCGAAGCCCAGCAGACAGGCACGATCCAGGGGAGGATCACCTCCCAGTTCAGCGGCCAGCCGATATCGGGCGTGCAGGTCTTCATCGAGACCCGGGGGATCGGCGCCCTCAGCGACCAGAACGGGGTGTACCGGCTGGCGGAGGTCCCCGCCGGTGAGCATACCGTCGCCACCCAGCGGATCGGCTTCGGCCGCACCACCCAGACGGTGTCCGTGGCGCCGGGTCAGAGGGTGACGCTCAACCTCCAGCTCGCCGAGCAGGCCATGGAGCTCGACGCCCTGGTGGTGACCGGCCAGGGCTCGGAGATCTCGCGCCGACGCCTCTCCACCAACATCGACGTGGTCTCCTCGGAGGACATCGAAGCGTCCTCCGCGACCCGGCTCGACCAACTCCTCCAGGCGGAGCTGCCGTCCGTCCAGGTGAGGATGTCGTCGGGACAGCCCGGCGCCACGTCGGTGACCCGGGGCCGCGGACCGGTGTCGGTGAGCCGCGCCACGACCCCCGTCATCTACGTGGACGGCGTGCGCGTCGACAACCTGAACACCATGGCCGAGCTCTCCCTGAACGTCTCGGGCAATCGGCGGCAGGGGACCCAGACGTCGTCCATCGCCGACATCCCCCTCGAGAACATCGAGCGCATCGAGTACGTCCCGGGCGGCGCCGCCACCACCCTGTACGGCTCCGACGCCGCCAACGGCGTGATCCAGATCTTCACGAACAAGGGCACGCCCGGCGCGGCCCGGCTCGCCGTGGAGAGCGAGGTGGGCTTCGAGACACCCAACGAGAGCTACTTCTTCTTTCCCCAGACGGCCGACCTCCTCTACAGGAACGGCCTGACGCAGCAGTACCGCCTCTCGGGGAGCGGCGGCAGCGAGGCCGTCACCTGGTCCTTCGGCGGCAGCGTCGCCGACCGGGAGGGCTACCGCATCGACAACAACGGGTCGCGCAGCTACCAGGCGCGCACCGGGATGTCCGCCCGCATCAGCGACGACTTCCAGTACAACGGCACGTTCGGCTTCGGCTGGAACCACTACGACCGCACCCGCGACGGCAACGCCGGCGGCTACACGCCCCTGTGGCTCCTGGAGGGCGGGCGCATCTTCGCCGTGGGCTTCAACAACAAGCTCGACCAGATGACGCCGACCGAGCTGGAGGAGCTGCGCAGCTACCTCACCAGGGCCGAGTCGCTCCAGAACTACCGCGTCCAGGTCTCGCGCTTCCAGATGTCGAACGCCTTCAGCTGGGAGCCGCGCTCGGACCTGTCGTTCAACACCACCGTCGGCCTCGACCACCGCTCCAGCAACGAGCGCGGCATCGAGACCAACGAGTTCCTCATCTTCACCGGTGTGCAGCCCGAGGGGACGGACGACCGGGGCAGCATCGAGAACTACGACCGGCGCTTCCTCGGTCTCACGCTGGACGCCGCCGCTCAGCACCGCTTCGAGCGTGGGCCGTTGTCGCTCATCAGCAACGTGGGCGCCCAGCTCTTCCGCGACGACGACAACCAGTCGGCGCGCGAGGCGCTCAACGTCCGTGACGGGAGCGAGACGGTGCGCGGCGCCGGCACCACGACCGCCGACGACTTCTATCTGACGCTGGTCAACTACGGCGTCTACGTGCAGCAGAACTACGGCTTCCTGGACCGGTACTTCCTGGACCTGGGGCTGCGTGCCGACGGCAACTCGGCCTTCGGCGACGAGGTGGGCGTCCAGTACTACCCGAAGGTCGGCTTCTCGTACGACCTGGGCTCCGAGCCGTTCTTCCGGGACGCGGTCCCCTCCGACCTCCTCTCGAGCCTGCGGCTGAGGGGCAACTACGGCGTGGCCGGCAATTTCCCTCCGCCCTACGCCCACGACCGCACGGTGAGCTTCGCCTCCTACCTGGGGCAGCAGACGGCGGCGTTCGGCCAGCCCGGCAACCCCGAGCTGAAGCCCGAGAAGACGCACACGCTGGAGCTCGGGGGCGAGCTGCAGGCGTTCTCCAACCGCCTGACGCTCCAGGTCAACTGGTACGACGCCTCCACCCGCGACGCCCTCTTCCTCGTGCCGTCCAGCCCCTCCACGGGCGAGGCCGTGCAGCTGCGCAACGTGGGCGAGATCGAGAACAGCGGGTTCGAGATCCAGGTGGTGGGCGAGGTGCTGCGCACGCGCGACGTGACGGCGCGGGTGACCGCCGCCCTGAACACCCTCGACAACGAGGTGATCGACGCCGGCGGCTCGCCGGTGTTCGGGATCAGCGGCTTCAGCTCGTCGACGGTGCAGACGGTGGTGCGGGAGGGGTGGCCGGTGGGCTCGCTGCGCGGCACGCGCTCGGCGCTCAACCCCGACGGCACCATCGCGTCGACCGAGCTGCTCCAGTTCCTGGGCAGCCCGCTGCCCGACCGCTTCGGATCGCTGGGGCTCGAGGTGGACGTGGGCGACGACCTGCGGCTCAACGCCTCGGCCGACTGGCAGACCGGCGCGCAGCTCCATTCGTTCAACCGGCAGTTCCGCTACCTCTACGGCATCGACGACCTGCGCCTGGCCGACGCGCTGCTGGAGCGCAACCCCGGGCCCATCCGCGGCAACTGGCTCAACCTCACGAACTTCTTCGTCGAGGACACCGACTACCTGAAGGTGCGCAACGTTTCGCTCAGTTACGTCCTGCCGCGGTCGGTGGCTCCTGGCTGGGCCCAGGGCGTCGAGCTCGGCTTCACGATGCTGAACCCCATCGGCTGGTGGACCTCGAGCTTCGATCCCGAGACCGACCATTCCGGTGCGGCGAGCCAGGGTGCCGCCAGCGTCGGCGGCTTCAACTACGCCAGCGACCCCTCACCGCGGACGTTCCTGGGGACCGTCCGGGTCCGGTTCTAGGAGATGACGACCATGCGCAAGACCCTGATCCTCACGCCGCTCCTGGCCGGCCTCGCGCTGACCGGGTGCGACTTCCTGGACCCGACGGGCGTGAACAACCCGACGGTCACCGAGGAGACCTTCCTCAACACCCCCAACGCGGCGGCGTCCTGGGCCCGGGGCGTAGAGCGGCAGCTCGCCGCGACCCTCAACCAGGTGGTCATGGGGACCGAGGTGGTCTCGGACAACCTCTTCAACAACCGGACGCTCTTCAGCAAGGTGTTCGACATCCCCCAGCTCGACGCGTCCGACTTCGACGTGACGAACATCCAGGAGGCGGTGCACCGGCTGCGGGCCATGGCCGACCAGGGGCTCACCGTGGTCGTGCCCGCCGACGACGCGGCCACGCAGGAGGTGCGCGCGCGGCTCCACTTCCACCGGGGCTTCGGATATCTCCTCTCGGCCGAGCTGTTCGTGGGGCTGCCCGCCGAGGCCGGGGGGCCGGTGGCGGATCCGGCACAGCTCCTGGACCTGGCGGTGCAGGACTTCGAGAGCGCCCGCTCCGCGAGCTCCGACCCGGAGATGGAGGTGGCGGCGCTCATGGCCATCGCACGCGCCCACTACGCGGCGGGCGAGCGGGCCCAGGCGGTGGCGGCGGCCGAGCAGGTCAAGGCCATGGACGCCGACTTCGTCCGCTGGGTCGAGTACGACAACGTGGACGGGCCGGGCAACACGATGCAGTTCGCCATCTTCGACTCGGGCCAGGACGAGTTCCAGCCCCTGCCGCGGATGGACTTCCTCTTCCCCAAGTACTACAGCGAGACCGCGGGCGACCAGAGCCCCATCGCCCTGCTCAAGGCCGAGGAAGCCTACCTGATCCTGGCCGAGGCGGCGCTGGCCCAGGGTGATCTCGCCGGCGCCCGCGCCGAGCTCGTCGAGCTGCTGGACCTGGTCGCGTCCCGGCCCACGTCGACCATCGACGACCGGGGCCAGCTCCGGGGCCGCCAGGGCGGTACGTGGATCTATCCCAACACGTCCGACGTCCTGGTGGCCGCGAGCCCCGACGCCGAGCCCCGGGCCGGCCTGGTGCTGACGCGGACCGAGGCGGCCGTGGAGGTCCCCACGGTCTCGGGCACGTCGGTGACCGAGGCGATGCTGGACGCCGCCACGACGGAGGAGGAGCTCCTCTACCTCCTGTACCTCATGCGGCAGGAGATCTTCGTGGTGGAGGGGCGGCGCATGACGGACCTGGGCATCCGCTACCCCGTCGCGCTGGACGAAGCGCTCACGAACCCGAGCATCGACGAGAACGACCCGGCGCTGCAGGCGCGCATCCCGTCGTTCATTCCGCTGGACTACGGCCTCGACGCGTTCACGTACGAAGACGGCGACCTGCTGGCGGTGATCCAGAACGACATGAACCGGAGGCTGGTGGAGAACCGCGGCTCGGACGCGGTGCTGCCGTTCCACTAGGCGAGGGGGCTCTTCCTCAGCCTCCCGCCGGGGGGATGTCGCGGCTCCACAGGGTCCGGCCCTCCACGTCGCGGATGGCCGCGGTGAGGACCCGGGTGGACGGGTCGACGTCCAGCGTGCCGAAGAACTGGAGGCCGGCGCTGGGCGGCCGGTTGGGCTCGACCCCGTCGCCGACGCTGCTGAAGACCACCTCCGGGCCGAAGGTCGGGTCGAGGGCGTTGGGTCCGAACGTGCCCGCGTGCATGGGGCCGCCCACCAGTTCCCAGAACGGATCGAAGTCCGTGAACGAGGCCCGCTCCGGGGAATAGTGGTGCGCCGCCGCGTAGTGCACGTCGGCGGTGATCCACACCGTGTCGCGGATGCCCTCGCGCTTCATGAAGCTCAGCAGCCCGGCCAGCTCGAGCTCGCGGCCCAGGGGCGCCCCCTCCCGCGCGTTGGCCCACGCCTCGTAGGTGCGCTCTCCGTCGCGCGGGAAGTCGGGGACCACCAGGCCGATGGGCATGTCGCAGGCGATGACCTTCCAGGCCGCCCGGCTCGAGCGCAGCGCGTCCTCGAGCCACGCCATCTGGGCCTCTCCCATCATGACGGTCCCGGGCCCCTGGCTCGCCTGCCGGTTGGGCGTGTTGGGGCCCCGGTAGCTGCGCAGGTCCAGGACGAAGACCTCGACCAGGGGCCCGTGGGCGAAGCGCCGGTAGATGCGCTCCGGGTCGCCGGGGCTGCGCCGCAGGGGCACGAACTCGAAGAGGGCCTGCCGGGCCCGGGCCGCCAGGAGCGAGGCGCTCTTCACCGCGTAGCGATCGTCACGGTCGAGCTGGAGCCCGGGGAACCAGTTGTTCACCACCTCGTGGTCGTCCCACTGGGCGACGAGGGGCACCGAGGCGTGGAAGGCGCGGGCGTTCGCGTCCAGGAGGTTGTAGGCGAAGTTGCCACGGAACTCGTCGAGGGTCTCCGCCACCTTCGACTTGGCCTCGGTGACCAGGTTCCGCCACACCGTGCCGTCGTCCAGCGGCACCTCCGCCTCCAGCGGCTGGTCGGCGTAGACGATGTCGCCCGAGTGGACGAAGACGTCGGGCTCGGTCCGGCGGATGGCGTCGAAGATGCGCATGCCGCCCCGGCGCTCGTCGATGCCCCAGCCTTGGCCCACCACGTCGCCGCCCCACGCCAGCCGGACCCGCCGCGTCGGCGCCGCGCCCACGGGCGGCGGGGTGCGGAAGCGGCCCTCGGCGGGCTCGCTGAAGGTGCCGGGATGGGCGAGGCTCTCGAAGCGGACCCGGTAGACGATCTGCTCTCCGGCGGGGAGGCCGCGCAGGTCCACGGCGGCCGTGAACGCCCCCTCCTCCAGGGCGGCGGGGCCCCGCACCGTGCGCGCGTCGGCGAAGCGGTCGTCGGTGGCCCATTCCACCCACATGCGGCCGGGGCGGTCGGTGCGGCTCCACACGACCCCGCGGCCGGACGTGACGTCGCCGCTCTGGACCCCGCTGGGGAGGAGCGGACGGAGCTTCTGCGACGGCACCACGGCGGGCGCTCCGTCGGACGGTGTCCAGAGGCCGGAGCCGCCGCCAGCGACGCCGGAGCGGCCGCCCAAGAGGCCGGCGCCGGCCGCCAGGGAGGCGCCCAGGAAGCCGCGGCGGGAGAGGCGTCGGGAGGACATGGCGGCGGGGTTCGGGAGGAGGGCCGGGGCGTTCTCGCGCCCCGTGCCGGGGCGGGTTGGATGATGTATACTGAGCCTCCCCGACGCCAGCAAACGAGGAGCTCCATGAGCGGCCGTACCATCTTCATCGGAGGCGACTGGCGGACGTCCGCCAGCGAGGAGACGATCCCGGTGGTGAACCCCAGCACCGGCGAGACCTTCAGCCAGCTCTCCCGGGGCGGGGCCGGGGAGGTCGACGAGGCCGTGCGGGCGGCGCGACGGGCCTTCGAGGGTTTGTGGTCGCGCACCTCGCCGGTGGAGCGGGGGCGCATCCTCTCGCGGCTGGCAGGGTTGATCTCCGACCATCACGAGGAGCTCTCCCTCCTCGAGTGCCGCGACGTGGGCAAGCCGCTGGGACAGGCACGTCGCGACATCACGGCGTGCGCCCGCTACTGCGAGTTCTACGGGGGCGCCGCCGACAAGCTCCACGGCGAGACGCTGCCCTACGAGCCGGGCTACACGGTGCTGGCGCTGCGCGAGCCCTTCGGCGTCACCGGGCACATCATCCCCTGGAACTACCCGGCCCAGATGTTCGGCCGCTCGGTGATCGCGTCGCTGGCGGCCGGCAACGCCGCCGTGGTGAAGCCGGGCGAGGACGCCTGCCTGAGCATCCTGCGCATGGCCGCGCTGGCCATGGACGCGGGGCTGCCCGCCGGCGTCTTCAACGTGGTCACCGGCTACGGGGAGGAGGCCGGCGCGGCGCTGGCGGGCCACCCCGACGTGGACCACATCTCCTTCACGGGCTCGCCGGCCACGGGGACGCGGGTCCAGCAGGCGGCGGCGGTGCACAACCGGCCCGCCACCATGGAGCTGGGCGGCAAATCGCCCCAGGTCGTCTTCGCCGACGCGGACCTGGAGGCCGCGCTGCCGCTGCTCCACAACGCCGTCATCCAGAACGCGGGACAGACCTGCTCGGCCGGCAGCCGCCTGCTGGTGGAGCGCGACCGCTTCGACGAGGTGGTGGACGCCCTCTCCGAACGCTTCCGGGCCACCCGGGTCGGCCCCGCCGAGGAGGATCCGGACTGCGGGCCGCTCATCTCGGCCAGGCAGGCCGAGCGCGTGCGTGCCTTCGTGGCCCGCGCCGAGGCCCAGGACGTGCCGCTGGCGGCCCGGGCCAACGGGGGCGCCGAGGAGTCCGGGGGCGGGTTCTACGTGAGCCCGCGGCTGTTCGCGCCCGTGGACCCGGAGCACGAGCTGTCGCGCCAGGAGGTGTTCGGGCCCGTCCTGGTGGCCACGCCCTTCGAGGACGAGGCGGAGGCCGTGCGCCTGGCCAACGACACCGAGTACGGGCTGGTGGCCGGCCTGTGGACCCGCGACGGGGGCCGCCAGCTGCGCGTGTCGAAGGCGCTCCGCAGCGGACAGGTGTTCGTGAACTGCTACGGCGCCGGCGGCGGGGTCGAGCTGCCCTTCGGCGGCGTGAAGCGCTCGGGTCACGGAAGGGAGAAGGGCATGGAGGGCCTCAAGAGCTTCACGCAGATCAAGACCGTCGCCCTGCACCACGGATGAGGGGGCGCTTCCGCGGCGCTTCGCTCGCGGCCCTCCTCCTGGCGATTGCGGCGCCGGCGGCGCCGCCGGCCGCCTCCGCCCAGGCCGCCCGCCCCGCCGACCACGTGGTGCTCGTCTCGGTGGACGGGCTGCGGCCCGGGTTCTACCTGGAGGAGCGCTGGCCCGCCCCCATGATGCAGCGCATGGCCCGCGAGGGCGCCCACGCCCGCAAGGTGCGCGGCGTCACGCCCACCGTGACCTATCCGTCGCACACCACCCTGGTCACCGGCGCGCTGCCCGCCCGCCACGGCATCCCGCACAACCGGCCCTTCGAGCCCGGCGGCCCCACCGGGCTGTGGTACATGGAGAGCGACAGCGTGCGCGTGCCCGCCCTGTGGGACGCGGTGCGGGCGTCGGGAGGCACGTCGGCGGGCATCTCCTGGCCGGTGAGCGCCGGCGCGGCCATCGACTACAACATCCCCGAGTTCTGGTCGGTGTCCGGGCGCGAGGGCGACCTCACCGGACCGGCGGCCCACGCCGCCGCGCTGCGCAGCCGGACCACGCCGCCGGGGCTGCTGGAGGAGATCGAGGACGCCGCGCTGGGGGCCTTCCCCGCCTTCTACTGGGGGAGCAACCGGTCCCGGGAGGACGCCGTGGGCGCAATGGCGGGCCACCTCCTCGAGCGGCACCGGCCGACGCTCGGCGTCGTGAGGACGGTGCGCAACGGGCCGGACCTACAGTTTGCAGGCCATGTCCAATATGACCCCGAGTCTTGCGGCAATCTGCGCACACACCTCCTCCGTCGTCCTTCCTGTTGTGGGGCCTGCCCTTGTGCTGATCGTTGCCTGGCGTGACCAGTACGTTCGGGAGCACAGCGCAATCGCCCTGTTGTTCTCC
>JAHWKH010000440.1 GCA_019347995.1 Gemmatimonadota bacterium
GTCGGCGAAGGTTGTCCGCCGCGGGGCGCACGACGTCGATGGGCAGTTCTTGATACATGGGTGTCTCCTTGGTGGTAGGGGTTCAGCCGTGGTCGGCCAGGAGGGCTCGGCAGGTGTCGAGCCAGGGGGAGCGACGGGGGAAGCGGCGGCGGCGCTCACGCCGTTCTCGCCGGCGGAGATCTCGGCGCAGTGGCGGGTGTGGTCCCGGAGCCAGACTCGGTGGCCGGCGATGGCTAGGGCCCGGGCCTGGGCCAGGGCGAAGGCCAGCCCGGCCAGCAGCAGCGTGGCCATGATCGGCGCGGTGCGGGGCGTGGACGCGGGCATGGGGCGCAACCCGGGCGGCGGCCGGGGCCTCGACGCTAGCAGCGGCGGAATGAGCACTCCGTTTCGGGCCGTGAAGGGTTACACTTTGCGGCATGCAGGCTGGCCTGCGGGCCGACGCGCGGCGCAACCGCGAGCGGGTGCTCGTGGCCGCCCGCGCGGTCTTCGCCCGGCGGGGGCTGGAGGCGGGCGTGGACGAGATCGCCCGGGAGGCCGGCGTGGGGGTCGGGACGCTCTACCGCCGCTTCGCCACCAAGGACGACCTCGTCCTGGCCATCGTCGAGGACGGCATGGGCGTCCTGCTCGAGGAACTCGAGGCGGCGGCCACGCTCGAGGATCCGTGGGAGGGCCTGGAGGCCGCGATGCTCGCCCTGGCCGAGGCGATGGCTGCCGACCGGGGCTTCGTCGACGCGGTGCGCGAGCACCTGCTCACCCTGCCGCTGTTCCTATCGCTGCGCGAGCGCCTGCTGGGCGCGTGTGAGCCGCTGGTGGAGCGGGGCCGCGCCGCGGGCGTGCTGCGCAACGATGTCGAGGCGCTCGACCTCCTCCTGCTGGCGCGCGGCGTGGTGCGCATGCCGCCCGACCGCGACGGCGTCGATCCACGGCTGTGGCGGCGCTACCTGGCCATCGTCCTCGACGGCCTGCGCAGGGAGGGCGCCGGCGAGCTGCCGGTCGGCCCGCCGCCCCCGGCGCGCTGAGGCCTCTCAGCCCCGTGAGAAGGGGCGGTGGTGAGCCTGGCCGAGGGTGTCCAGCGCCTTCTCCAGGAGCGCCCGGGCCTCATCCTCGCTGATCGCCGGCGGGGCCGCGGGCGTCGTGAGCCGAGCGTGCGCGACGGCCAGCTCCGACGGCTGGTCGGCGCCCGCGCGCACCTTCGCGGGCGCCAGGCCCGCGGCGACGCGCTGTGCTTCGCGGCGTTGGGCGTCGGCGTCGCGCTGGGCGCCCGAGCGCGTGCGCCGTCTGCGCCAGAAGCGCAAGCGCTCGAGCAGGCTGGGCTGCAGCGCTGCCGGTGGCACGGGGGCGGGCTCGGGCTCAGGGTCGGGCTCGGCCGGGGGCTGGGGGCTGGGGGCCGCCGCGGCCTCCACGCTGAGCACGACGCGGGTACCCCACCCGCCGGGCTCGATGTGGACCGTGCCGCTTGCGCGCTCGCCCTCCCAGGCGACGGTCTTCTCGGGCTCCGTGCGGGTGATGCGGATCTCGCCGAACTCGCCGAGGTAACGGGCCAGTGCCGCGGCGTCGCTCACTTCGGCCCACAGCTCGGGCGGGCTCTTGACCAGGGTGCGGTGGATCGTCGTCTCGCTCATCGAGCCCTCATTTCGCCACCGCGGCGCGCGACTCCTTCCCGCGCAGCGAGCCGCCCGCGCCGCCCGCGCGGCGCGGGCCTACGCCCCGGGCTTGACGGTCATCAGCACGATGGCCACGGCGACGAGGACGGAGGCCAGCGTCATGACCAGCGACAGCCGCCTGGCGGCGGCGTCGTACTCGCCGCCGGGCGTTGGGCCGCCCCCGCCGGCCAACTCCGCCGCTCGGCGTTCCGTGGGCGCCAGGAAGGCCCCGTAGAGGCCGAAGAGCACCAAGAGGATCAGGAACGTCGCCGAGATCCACGGGTCGCCCAGGCTCCAGCGGTCCAGCGCCAGGTAGAGCCCCGCGGCCAGCACGACGACCATGGCGATGGTCGCATAGCGCACCAGCAGTACCTGCCCGCGGTGGAAGGCGGCCAGGGCGGCCGGCCCGGTGGACCGCGCCGCGCGCAGTCCCACGAAATAGGAGAAGACGGGCCCGAAGGCCACGACCACGGCGATGATGTGCAGCGCGAGGATGAGCTCGTACATGGACGCCGGACGCTACAGCCTGGCCGGGACGGTCAGGTCAACCGGCGCGGCCCTGTCACGCTTCCTCGCTGTGTCCGGGACAACCCCCGACCGCGAGCGCTGGAACGCCAAGCACCGCGAA
>JAHWKH010000441.1 GCA_019347995.1 Gemmatimonadota bacterium
TGCTCTTCCGATCTCGGTGGTGACGGCACCGAACCCGACGATGATGCCGGGCTGGCCCTCGCTGAACTGGTACGTGCGGCGCAGGGTGGAGAGCAGCAGGTCCTTCTCGGCGGCGCGTGCCACCAAGACGTCGTCGTCTGGCACGCCGGGTGTCACCAGCGTGACGTGCAACCCCGACTGTGTGGGGAGGATGCGTGCGTCCCGAGGCGCCAGTCGCCGCAGCTCCCGCACGATGGTCCGCAGCGCCCGCACGCCCTCCACCAGCCGGGGCCCGGGCCGTCCCAGGTACGCCTCCGGCACGCAGTAGACGCGCCTCTGCCGCAGCGCCGGCAGGTCCTGCCACAGCTCCTTGCCGTAGATCACGTCCGGGCGGTACTTGGCGGGGTCCACCCCGCACCAGGACAGGACGAAGGCGTCGGGGGCCAGCTCCCGCACCTCCTCGTCCGACACCGGGCGGCTCTTCACCGGCTCGTCCGCCAGGGTCGCGCGTCCTCCCGCGGCGCGGATCACGTCGGTGGTCCAGCTCCGCCGGCCCGGCGTGATGACCGGCTTGGGCCACCACTCCACCAGCAGCGTGGGCGCTCCTGCGGCGGCCGGCCCGTCCACGTCCAGCTCGGCGCGCATGTCCGCCACCAGGGCCTCGCCCCGATCGGGCACACCCAGGCGCCGGGCGATGTCCTCGATGCTCCCGTAGACGTCCTCGAGGCACGTGGGCTCGGGTGCGATGTACGGCAGGCCCGCCGCCTCCAGCCGCTCTACCACCGCCTCGTGTCCCGGCACCGTGAGGGTGGCCAGGACCAGATCGGGCTCCAGCGCCCGGACCTTCTCCACGTCCACGTCCAGGTCGGGGCCGACCCGGGGCAGGGACGCCACCACCTCCTCCGGCCAGTCGGAGTGGTCGTCCACGCCCATCAGGAGGTGGCCGCAGCCGAGGGCGGTGACGATCTCCGTATTGGAGCAGGCGAGGGAAACCAGGCGCATGGTGCGGGTATACCCGGCCCCACGGGCGGCGGTCCGGGGGATCCAACGAGTTGGGAAGCGGGAGGTCGAGCACGCAGATGGCCGGGAACGGAGCCATCCACGGAGGAACGGGGCGCTACCGCATCGGCGCCGTCGCGGAGATGACCGGCGTGCCGCCGGAGACGCTGCGCGCGTGGGAGCGCCGCTACGGCGCCGTGGAGCCCGAGCGGGGCGAGTCGGGATTCCGCATGTACAGCCAGGACGACCTGGAACGCCTGGTCCTCATCAAGCGGCTCTGCGACCGGGGCAACGCCGTGGGGAGCATCGCGGCGCTGGGCAGGGAGGAGCTGGAGAGCCGCCTGGCCCGCTGCGAGCGCGCGCGGCGCGCCCGCGCCGCCGAGCTGGTGCGGGCGATCGGTGCCGGGGGCGCGGTCCCGGTCGTGGTCCTGGACCCGGGCGTCGCCGAGCAGCTGCGGGAGGCCGGCGAAGGGGCCGAGGGCGTGCGCGTCGTCGCCGAGGTCGCCGACGCGGCGGGCGTGGAGTCCGAGCTGGACCCGGCGCGCCCGGCCGTCCTGGTGCTGCACATGGCGCACCTGGGCGACGACCCCGCGGCCGCCGTGGAGCGGCTCCTGGGGCGGCGCGGCGTGCTGGGGACGGTGGTGATCTTCCAGTTCGCCACCCGCCAGGCGCTCCGGCGGCTCGCCGTCGCCGGGGCCCACCTGGTGAAGGGGCCCGTCGACCTGGAGGTGCTGGCGCGGGCGGTGCGGGAGGCGCCCTTCGCCGGCGAGGTGGGGCGTCCGCTGGGGGTCCACGTGGGGCCGGGCCTGCCCACCGGCGACGAGCCGAACCCCGAGCCCCGCTTCACCCCGCAGCAGCTCGGCCGCCTGCGCGAGGTGGCCTCCTCCGTCGACTGCGAGTGCCCGCACCACCTGTCCAGCCTGGTGAAGAGCCTCCTGGAGTTCGAGGCGTACTGCGCCCGCTGCGAGGACCTCCACGAGGAGGACGCGGCCATCCACGCCCGCCTGTACCGGGAGACGGGCGCGGCCCGCATGGTCATGGAGCGGGCCCTGGCGTTCCTGGCGCAGGCGGACGGGCTGGAGAGCTAGGAGGGATTCAGCCGGCGGTCCGGCCGGCTTGCCGGGGGATCCGGGGCCGCCGGCCAGGCAACCTCCACGGCCACGGGCGCATCTATGTAGAGAACGATGTATGTAGACCTCGAAGGGGAGCCATGAGCCGCCTCCGCATGACCCAGCCCACCGCCCTGATCCTCACCGCGCTGGGCGCCGGCCA
>JAHWKH010000442.1 GCA_019347995.1 Gemmatimonadota bacterium
ACGGCCACTCCGCGGCGCGGCTGCGGCGCGCCGCGCGGCCCGGGACGGGCGGGACGACGATCTCCCTCCCCTCCTGCGCACCGGCCGCTCACACCAGCCCCCGCCGGCGCCGCAGGCCCCATTCGGCTCCCACCAGACCCACCAGGAGGAGGAAGAGGAACGGCATGTCCCACAGGTCGCGCTCCTCCACCAGCGTCACCCCGCCGCCCGTGTACTGGACGTCCTCCGGGAGGGAGGCGACGCTGGCGGGCGTATAGAAGCGACCGCCCGTCTCGGAGGCGACGCGTCGCAGCAGCGCCGTGCGGCGGCCGGCGTCGAAGTACTCCTCGTCGCCGGGTCCCACGCTCAGGGTGAGCCGGTCCACCCCCAGCGTGCCCCCGTCGCGCTCCACCGTGAGCCCCACCTGGTGGTCGCCCGTCTCGGTGGGGGTGATCCCGGCGGCGTAGAGGCCGTCCTCGTCCACGGACCACTCCAGCGGCACCTCGCTCACCGTGCCCGAGGGTGCGGTCACCCTCGCCGTCACGCGCGCGTCGTTGAGCTCGATGTAGGCGGAGTCGGTGACGCGGGCGCTGATGCGGGCCGTCTCCCCGGCTCCACCCGCTCGCGGGCGAGGCGGCCCTCCACGGGCTCGGGGACGCCGTCGACGAGCCAGCGCAGGAGCTGCCGCCAGAACGTCTCGTGGCTCTCGTCCTCCAGCGGGACGTCCGCGTGCATCTGCCAGGTCCAGGTGTCCTGCACGGGGAGCGCCATCACCTTGCCCCGGCCGTAGCGGTGATGGGCCAGGACGATGCGGTCCTCCCCCGAGGGCGGGCTCCCGGCCAGCAGCCCCGTGGCGCCCGGCTTGAGCCGCCGCACGTCGTTGAGGCTGGTGAGGGCCGGAAGCCGCTCCCAGACGGCCTCCAGCGAATCGGCCGGCGCGATCCGCGTGGCGGGATGGCTCCGTCCGGCGAGGGTGGGGCGCACGCGCAGCTCCGCGAACGCGGCCACGGGGTCGTCCGCCGGCGCCTCCAGCAGCACCGGCAGCGCCTCGGCCACGGGGGTGCCGGCGTAGCCGCCCTCGGCGAAGGCGTTCCGTCCGCCGAGCGCCAGCAGGCCGCCGCCCCGCTGGCTCACGAAGTCGGCGATCATGGCGAGCTGGTCGTGCGTGAAGAAGCTGGCCTCGACGCTGCCCAGGACGAGCCCCCGGTAGCGGAACAGCTCCTCGCGGGTCGTCGGGAATCCCCCCGCCAGCTCCTCGCCGGTGTCCACGTCGAGGCGGAGGAACTTGTTCTCGGCGGTGCGCTGGAGGACGACCACCTGCAGGTTCTCGTCGTCCCGCACCGCGCGGCGGAGGAACCCCACCTCGTAGCGGGGCTCCCCCTCGAAGTACAGCACCTTCTCCCGCACATCCCGGACGCCGATCGCCACTTCCCGCTCGTTGTTCCGGTCCACCCGCTCGCCGTCCTGGACCGGCACCCGGAAGCGCAGCCGGCGCGTCCCCGGCTCGTCCAGCGTCACCTGGACCCGCGCCACGGCGGGCTCGCCGTCGCCGGCCAGCTCCACGTCCTGGGTGGCCAGCAGCCGGCCCTCGTCCTCCACCACCAGCGGCACGCTGCGGGCCCGGATGCCGCGGGCCCGCACGACCACGTCCACCATCAGCGAGGTGCCCTGGAGGACCGTGCGCGGCGCCTCGACGCGGCCCATCTCCAGGTCGGGCGAGAGGGCCTCCTCCCCCAGCCCCACGGTGAACACGGGGATGGAGGCCGCCTGGAGGGGCACCAGCGCCTCCTCGAGCCTGCGTCCCGAGTTGTCGGCCCCGTCGGACACGACGACCATGCCCGAGAGGGGCACGCCGGCGAGCTCCTCCCGTGCCGCGTCCAGCGCGCCCGCCAGCGGCTCGACGACGGCCAGCCGATCGGCTACAAGGTCCTCAGGCGCGGGACGCCTGTCCGGACGTCCGACGGCGTCGAGATCGGGAAGGTCCGCCGCGTCCAGGACAACGCCCGCGAGCACATCTTCGACGGGATCGTCCTGCGCACCGCGTCCGGCGACCGCCGCTTCGTGGACGCGCCGGAGGTGGCGCGCACCGCCGAGCGGGGGGTCACGCTGACCATCCCCGCCGACGAGGTGGAGCGGCTCCCGCCGCCCGAGCAGGGCCCCCCGGTGTTCGGGCCGAACCTGCGCGGCGGCAGGCTCTCCCGCCTCTTCGGCCGCGGCGGCTGGAAGAAGCGCTAGGCGCAGGCGAGGCTGCGGCGCCGGGCGGGCT
>JAHWKH010000443.1 GCA_019347995.1 Gemmatimonadota bacterium
TCTGATGGAGATCATGTCGGTTCCCTCGGATGGATCCCTGCGCCGGCCGGGTCCGGACTCGGCCGCTTCCCGTTCGGTGGGCGTGCCGCGTGCCTAGTTCGCGCCTTCCCGGGCCTCGGCCACGTACGCCTCCAGCGTGCGCAGGTCGTAGACGGGGATCTGGGGGTCGATCTCCCGCACGGCGGCGCGCACCGCCGGCGCCAGGTCGCCCGGATCTCCGGCGGCGCGCACCACGAAGGACACCTCGCGCGAGGCCTCCTGCCGGTACGGCACGTAGACGGCCTCGCGGCCGTCCGACTCCAGGCTCTCGTACCGGACGGGCTCCACCACGCCCACGACGCGCGCCTCCACGGGAGCTCCGTCGACGGGCACCCCCAGCACGGCGCCCAGGGCGGAGCCCGCCGGGGCGATGCGCCGGGCGAGGGTCGCGTCCACGATCACGACGCGCTCGTCCTCCTCCACGTCCTCGACGGCCGTGAACGTCCGCCCCTCGAGCAGCCGGGTCCCGAGGGCCTCGAAGAAGCCCGAGCTGGCCACGCGGAAGTCGGCCCGGTTCGCCTCCCAGGCCTGCGGCGGCTGACCCGGCAGGCCGTAGGGCTGGGTCCAGCGGTCGCCGGCCAGGGGGAGGACGCCCACCCAGCCCACCGCGTGGACGCCAGGAAGCGCCGCCAGGCGCGCCTCCACGGCCTTCATGACCTCGGCGCGGCGGGCGGGGCCCCGGTACCGGTCCGGAATCCTCAGGGACACGTCGAACGTGAGCGCACCCACGGGCTCGAAGCCCGGACGCACGTCCTGGAGCGCCGCCACGGTGCGAAACAGCAGCCCGGCGCCCAGGACCAGCACCACCGCGAGGGCGATCTCGATCACCACGAGCCCCCGCCGCGCCGATCCGGAGCGGCCGCCCCCCCGCCCCACCAGCCCCGAGCCCACGGTGCCGCGCGCGTCCCGGGAAGCCACGTGCCGGGCCGGCACCACGCCCGCCAGGACCGCCGAAACGCACGCCACGATTCCGGCGAGCCCCAGCGTGCCGAGGTCGAAGGCCACGCCGCCGGGCGGCGCGATCCCGGCGGGAACGGAGCGCGCCAGCGCCCCCGCGGCCGCCGGAGCCAGCGCCAGGGCGGCGCCGAGCCCGACGGCGACCAGCACGAGGCTCTCCACCAGGAGCTGGCGCACGATCCGTCCCCGGCCGGCGCCCAGGGCGGCGCGCACGGCGAGCTCGCCGGAGCGGGCCGCGCCTCGCGCGACCATCAGTCCGGCGATGTTGAGGCAGGCCACGGCCAGCACGGCGCCCGCGCCCACCAGCAGCGCCAGGAGGACGCCCCGGGCATGC
Source organism: Gemmatimonadota bacterium (assembly GCA_019347995.1). The sequence continues at coordinate 1,331 of JAHWKH010000443.1, forward strand.
CCCGTAGCATCCGCGTGCATCGAGCGCACGTCCAGCCCCAGCCCGGACGCCGCGTACGCCGGCACCTCGGCCCGGAGCTCCGCGCCGATCCGGCGCGCCTCCTCGCGCGCCATGGCCACGGTCGCGCCGGGGGCCAGCCGGGCCACCACGGCGCCCGAGTTGTCCGAGTCCTGGTCCAGCAGGCGCTCCTCCCTGTGGAAGGCCGTCAGAGGCACCAGGAAGGAGAGCCACAGGTCCACCTCGCCCCCCATCCCCGCGTCGGGCGGCAGAGGGAGGCGAAAACCGGGGGGCAGGACGCCCACCACCTGCACCGGGACGCCGTTCACGCGGACCGTCCGCCCCACCACGGACGGGTCGGCGCCGAACAGTCGCCGCCACGTGCCGTGGGCCAGGACGGTGACGCCGACGGCCTCGGGATCGGCGGGGGCGCCGCCCCCGCCGCCCGCCACGCCGGGGGCGAAGCCGCGTCCCAGCGCCGTCTCGACGCCCAGGACCCGGAAGAAGTCCGCCGTGGCCGAAGCCATGCGCACGTGCTCGGCGGCGTCCCCGGCGGCGGGCTCGATGCCGCCGTCCACCGGGCGCGTCACGAACGCCACTCCCTCGAGCCGGCGCGCGCGCTCCCGAAGGATGGCGACGTCGGGCCCCGCGACCGGGATCCGCTCCCGCGAGCCGGGCAACGTATTCCACACCAGCACGAGGCGGTCGGGCTCGTCGTAGGGGGGCTCGGCCAGAAGCACGCCCTCCACCAGCCCGAAGACGGCCGCGTTGGCACCGATCCCCAGGGCCAGGGTCGCCACCACCACGAGCGTGAAGCCGGGGGAGCGCCGCAGGGTCCGCAGCGCCAGCCGGACGTCGGAGAGCCCCTGTCCCGCTCCCACCCGCAGTCCCCGTCCGACCCTCGCCAGCCGCAGAGAC
>JAHWKH010000444.1 GCA_019347995.1 Gemmatimonadota bacterium
CGCAAGGCGAGGAAGGCCGGGAAGGTCCGTCGCGTGGAGGGGCCCAACTCCCAGTACAAGTCGCCTTACGTGCTCGACCTCGAGACGAAGGACCGCTGGGAGAACATGGACCTCGAGGGGCTCCACGAGGTGAACCGCGAGGAGGTGGAGAAGGTCCTGGGGAAGGTGCGCGCCGTCGGCGTGCGCGGCCTGAGCACGGCGGAACGGGAGCTCCTGGACCGCATGGCCGACGCCAGCGACCGCGCCCGGGGCCGCGGGCGCCCCGGCGGACGCCACGCGCCCCCGCGCCAGCTACCGCGGCCTTCCTGACCCGCGCATCCTCCACGCTCGCCCGCCCAGCCCCCACGCCCTACTCTGCACCCGTTCGGAGGCCGCTCCACGGCAGGTCCGCGGGGACCGGCGGGGACGCGCGTCGGCACGACCTCAACGGGAGTCGGGCGAGCATGAAGGGATCGATGTGGACGACGCTGGCCGCAGCGGCGCTGGTGGCGGCCTGCGCGGGTGAGACGGCGGACGACGGCGGCGCGGCCGCCGGGACGGCGGCGAGCGCCCCCGGCTGGCAGGAGCTCCGCGACAGCACGGCCCGTGTGGCCGTGGTCGACGGGCTCTCGGGGCCGGAGGCGGTGAAGTACGATCCCGACCAGGACGTATGGTTCGTCTCCAACTTCGGGGACGGCAGCGAGCAGCCGGACGGCGACGGCTTCATCGCCCGCGTGTCGCCCGACGGCGCCATCGAGGAGCTCGCCTACATGAGGGGGACCGAGGCGGCTCCCCTGGAGGATCCCCGCGGCATGGCCCTTCGGGGCGACACCCTCTGGGTCGCCGACGCCGCCGGGGTCCACGGATTCGATCGCCGCACGGGCGCCCACGCCGCCTTCGTGGACTTCCGCTCCCTGGCTCCGGGCTTCATCAACGACCTGGCGTTCGGCCCCGACGGCGAACTCTACGCCACCGACACCGGCCGCTCGCGCGTCTACCGCGTCTCCGGGGGAGTCGCGGAGATCGCGGCCGAGGATCCGCGCCTGGGTCCGCCCAACGGGATCGTGTGGGACGAGGGGAGGGAAGCCTTCCTGCTGGGCACGTGGGGTGGGGACCGTACGCTGCGGACGTGGAGTCCCGGCGGCGCCATCGAGGACGTGGCGACCAGCGAGGCCGGCGCCAACTTCGACGGGGTCGAGCTGTGGGACGGGCGCGCGGTCCTGGCGAGCCAGGCCGACTCCAGCCTCCACGTGATGGAGGGCAGCACCACGCGTCCCTTCCTGCGGGTGCCCGGCCGGCCGGCCGACATCGCCATCGACACGCGCCGCGGCCGGGTGGCGGTGCCCTACATCGCGCTGGACCGCGTGGACGTCTGGGACCTGCCCCGGGACCCCGCCGGCGGCTGACGGGAAGGCCGCCGGCCTCCTCCGGGACGTCGGCCTTCCACCTGCCGACCCTTGCGGGAAGGGTCCCTCGCCACGAGCGTGGAGGGGTACCCCCGCGCCGGTCTCCCCACCGCCGTACCGCACGATGCGTCACTCCATCCTCCCCATGGCGCTCGCCGTGGCCGCCCTGGCCCCGTCGTCGCGCCTGGATGCGCAGCTCCCTCCGCCGGCCTCCGATGCCCCGGAGGGGAGCCGCGCGCTTCCGGCCGCGCCCCGGCCCGCCCTGCCCATCGCCGCGTCGCTACCCGCCGCGGGCGCCGCCCCTGCGGGATTCGCGCCGTCGCTGGTGGGCACGCTGGACGTGGTCCTGGCCGACGCCATCGCCGCCGGAGCCACGCCGGGCGCGGCCCTCGTGGTGGGGCACGGAGGCGAGATCGTCCTGGCACGGAGCTGGGGCCGCGTGGACTGGGACCCGGAGAGCGCCGGCGTGGACGAGCATACCGTCTACGACCTGGCGTCGCTGACCAAGGTCGCCGGCACCACCGTGGCCGCCATGCTGCTGGCCGGGGAGGGGCGGCTGTCGCTGGACCGGCCCGTCGCGTGGTACCTCCCGGGCTGGCCCACGGAGGGCGGCTTGACGTCGTCGGACACGACCTTGGCCTACCCGTGGTGCGGGCGAGGTATCAGGGCCCAGCGCCTTTCAGCGCAGGCCGCAGCGCGGCAGCGAGCGGGAGAGGATCGTGCGGAAAGCCTCCGTGCCGTGCAGGTAGACCACCGCGCGCAGGCGCCGGGCGCCGGTGGACGCCAGGGTCCCACGGTCGATGACTTTGCGCAACGGCGCGGCCGTGTCGCGGCGGACCA
>JAHWKH010000445.1 GCA_019347995.1 Gemmatimonadota bacterium
CGCCGTACACGGCGCGCGCGAAGGCCCGCGACGCCAGCGTCGCCGGCTGCCCCAGGGAAGCCCGCAGCGCCGAGAGCGTCTGCTGGCGCACGCTGTCCAGCTGGTCCGCCGGGAACGTCGGGTTCATCACCACGTCGGCCATTAGCTCCAGCCCCGCGCCCAGGTCGGGGGTGAGGACCGAGAGCGACACGCTCAGCCAGTCGTCGGACGAGGACGCGCCGAGGCTTCCACCGAACGCGTCCACCGCCTCGGCGATCTCGGCCTCGGAGCGGGTGGCGGTTCCCTTGGTGAGGAGCTCCGCGGCGGCGCCGGCTAGACCTTCCATGCCCTCGGGGTCGGCGAGACCGCCTCCCCGGAAGACCGCCGTCACCGTGACGAACGGGACCTCGTGCTGGCTCACCACCAGGAGACGCGCGCCGCTGGAGAGGGTGCGCTCCTCGAACGGCGGGAAGTCCACCTCCTCCAGGGGCAGCGCAGGGGGCGGCTCGGTATGCTGGGCGGCGACGGGCGCGGCCGCAGCCACGAGGGCCGCGGCCAGAGCGCAGCCGAAGGCGTGGGCGGGAGCGCGTCGCGTCCTCATGGCCTCTCCTCCACTCCCCCGGCCCCGCCGGCGGCGGTCGCCGGACGGGCGACCACCACGGTCCGGTTGCCGGGCGTCAGATAGGTGCGGGCGACGCGGCGCACGTCCTCCGGCGTCACCGCCTCGTAGCGCTCCATCTCCTGGTTGACCAGGAAGGGGTCTCCGTGGTGCAACACGAGGCGCTGGAGCTCCTCGGCCCTGGTCTGTGCCTGGAGCCGGCCCCTCACCTCGGCGGCGCGCCGCTGGCTCATCGCCTTGTCGAGCTCCGCCCGGGTCACGCCCTCCTCCTGGAGCCGCTCGATCTCTTCGAGGACGAGCGCCTCCAGCCGCCCGACCTCCACGTCGTGGTTCGGCAGCGCGCCGAAGCGGAAGGTCCCGGTGCCCACCCGACGGTCCATGAGCGAGATCATGTCCAGCGCCGCCCGCTCCTCCTGCACCAGCCGCCGGTACAGCCGGCTGGACGCGCCGCCGCTGAAGATGGTGGACAGCAGCGAGAGGGCGTACTGGTCCGGATGCCCGGCGGGCGGGATGGTGAACGCCATCCACAGGAGGGGGAGCTGGGCCATGGGATCGTCCACCACGAGGCGGCGCTCGCCGTCGGTGCGAGGCGTGGCGGGCGGCGCGGGAAGGGGCGGCGGCTCGTCTCCCCGGGCGATGCCACCGAGGTACTCCTCTGTCAGCGCGCGCACCTCCGCGACCGTGACGTCGCCCACCACCGTCAGCACCGCGTTGTTCGGCACGTACCAGGTCCGGTAGAAGGCCTGCACGTCGCTGGCCGTGGCCGCCTCCAGGTCGTCCATGGTGCCGATGGTCGTGTGGCGGTATGGACGGTAGTCCTGGGAGAGCGTGTCGAGCGTGAGCTGCGCGCTGGCGTAGGGCTGGTTGTCGTAGCGCATGCGGCGCTCCTCCTGCACCACCTCGCGCTGCGTGGCCAGCCCCCGCTCGCTCACCCGCAGGCGGTCCATGCGCTCGGCGTGGAGCCACAGGGCCAGGTTCAGGCGGTTCGAGGGCAGGAGCTCCCAGTAGGCCGTGCGGTCGGAGTCGGTGGTCCCGTTGTTCACGCCGCCGGCCTGCGTGATCAAGCGGTCCATGTCGCCGTCGGCCAGGTTCTCCGTCTCCTCGAACAGCAGGTGCTCGAACAGGTGGGCGAAGCCGCTGCGGCCCTCGGGCTCGTGTGCGCTGCCCACGTGGTACCACATGCTGACCGCGACCAGCGGCGTCGACGGGTCGACCGGCAGCCCGTCGATCACCACCACGCCGTGCGACGGGATGGGCACGGGGCCGATGGTGGTGCCGATGAGTGACAGCTCCCGGGCCGGCACCAGCACCGGTTGGGAATCCGGGTCGCCGGCCGAAAGGTACGGCCGGCCGGCGGCGTCGCTCACCGCGAGCGAGCACCGACGGCGGCACCGTCATCTGAGAAAAACGATCGACGACCTCTTCGCCCGTGGTGGCTCGCACGCCGGGAGGCTCATGGAGGAGCGTTTCCCCGGCGGCCGTTGCCCACGGGACGGCGCTCCGCTCCAACGTCGGACGGTCGGAGGGCGCACCACGTTCTCGTGCCCGGCCCACCAACGATGACCGGTTACTCCTCCTCTTCCCAGAGCACGGCAAGGAGGTGGCGGGGCTGGGGCACGCCTTTC
>JAHWKH010000446.1 GCA_019347995.1 Gemmatimonadota bacterium
CGGGCCAGCGCTCCACCGTCCAGACGTGGCCGGCCAGCCGCGCCAGGATCGCCGCCTGGTAGCCGTGACCGGTGCCGACCTCGAGCACGCGGTCGGCGGGTCCCAGGTCCAGCGCCTCCACCATGCGCGCCACCAGCGACGGCTGTGTGGTCACCTGGTCGTGGGGGATGGGCAGGGGGCGGTCGGCGCTCACGCCGCCGGCATGCTCGGCGGGCACGAAAGCCTCGCGCGGCACGGCCGCGAGGGCCTTGAGCACCGCGCGGTCGCGCACCCCGACGCGAGCCGCGGCGTCGGCGAGCCGTGAGGCCGGGCGCGCGCGACCGCCGGATGGCTCGGCGGGCAGCGGTGTGCCGGCCAGGATGGCCGCGGGCGCGTCGACGGCCAGCCACCGGGCCCGGGCGCCGGCGATGTCGCCGGCCGCCTCCATGCCGGCCGCAAGGTCGGCGGGGGCGGGGCCGGCGGCCCCGTGGGCGTCGGAGGCCAGCACGTGGACGAGGCGCTCCCTCAACAGGCGCACGGCGAAGGCGTGGCGGTCGTCGTCCGCGGGCAGGAGCGCGCGCGCGGTGACCTGGACCAGCACGCCGTCGTCGACGAGCCGGGTGAGCCGGTCGGGGTCGGCACGCAGGTCGGCGCTGCGTTCGGGATGGGCGAGCAGCACGCGATACCCGCGCTCGCGCAGCGCGAGCAGGTCGGCTTCGAAGGAGCGGTCGAGCGGGCCGTAGGGCGTCTCCACGAGCACGTCGCTGCCGCGCTGGCCGTAGCTGACCTCTGCAAGCTCCTCGGCCGACGCCTGCCGCGACCAGGCGAGGTCGATCTCGCCACCGGCCACGACCTCGACATCGATGTCCTCTGCGGCCAGGCGCTTGCCGAGCGCGGCGCACCGGTCACCCAGCTCGCCAGGGCGCACCCGCGGGTGGTCAGGGCGCACGTGCGGGGTGGCGGCGACCACCGCGACGCCGCCGGCCGCCTGCGCGCGGCCAAGCTCCAGTGCCGCGTCGACGTCGGGCGCGCCGTCGTCGATCCCCGGCAGGATGTGGCAGTGGAGATCAACAAGTCCGGCCAGAGCGCTACCCCTTGGCCGCTGCTACCCCGCCGGCGGCCTGGGCGAACCGGTCGCAGCCAGCGCGATGCCAGCGGCGCCTGCCCCGGGCCGGCCATCAGGCCGGCCCGGCGCCGTCGCTGTCACGGCCGCCGCGTCTGGCCCGCGTTGAGCTGGTAGGCCAGCTGCTCACCGCGGATACGCCGCTCGAAATAGCCGGTGAACTGGATCGACAGATAGCCGCCACACTGGGCCAGCTGCGCGGGGACCTGGTCGCCTTCCAGCGCCCAGTCACCGTTGTCTTGGATCGTGGCGCGCGCCTCATGGACGTTGGGCGACCCGTCGGGATCGACGTAGGAGTAGCGCAGGCGCACGACGCCCTCCGCGCGGTCGGTCACGCTGCCCTTCGCCGACAGGCGATCACCGATCAGGCTGATCTCCTCGACGTCCAGCTCGGCGCGCTGGGAGGCCGCGCGCAGACGCACGAACTCCGGACGGGTGTCCTCATCACCCAGATACTCCAGGTTGACGATCCCCGTGCCCAACTCAGCCTGGCCACGCGTGATGGGCTCCAGGATGCTGATGCGATCCAACTCGGTGTTGGCCTCGGTCACCGCAGCATTGAAGGTATCGGTGCGGTTATCGCCCTGATAGGTCACCTTGACCTCACCATCGGCCAACGACGTGATCGGCGCCAACACATCCAAACGACGATCAGAACGCAACACCCGCGCCCGCGAGACCCGCAACTTGGCCGGATGCAAATACCCCGCCGCCGCCGGATCGCCACACGGATTCACCACAGGCGGCGGCGGAGGAGGTGGAGGGGGCGCCGGGGGCGCCGGCCGAGGGCAGTAACGAGCCGTTGTGAGGTCCACCGGTCCCACGGAGGCGGGGGTCTCGTCGTCGCCGATGTCCCTCTCGTCGCAGTAGCCGAGCCGGCCGGTGAAGCCCGCCCCCCAGCAGCGCACGCTGCCGTCGTCCAGGCGCGCGCACGTGTGGCGGCCGCCGGCGCTGACCGCCACGGCGGTGCGGCCCGCTCCCAGGTCGACCGGTCCCACCGACCCCGGCGTTTCGTCGTCGCCGATGTCGTTGGTGCGGGTGTAGCCGAGGCGGCCGTGCGCGCCGTAGCCCCAGCAGCGTACGTTGCCGTCGTCGAGCAGCGCGCAGGTGTGGG
>JAHWKH010000447.1 GCA_019347995.1 Gemmatimonadota bacterium
GCGGCGTACTCCGCGGCGTGCACCGCGTACTCGTTCATCGTCGGCAACGAACTCCAGATCAGCGGCGGCAGCTCGTTGTAGAACCGGCTCGACAGCGATGTGGTGCAGATGCAGATCACGCCCCGCTGGGCGAGCTCGCGGGCGAGCACCGTCGGGATCGGGGCGAGGGCGTTGCCGGTGAAGGTGGCGAACGCGCCGATCTCGTCGGCGATCTTCACCGCGTCGGCCCGCATGGCAGCATCGTTGGTCGACTCACCGCTGGCCGTCACCTCGACGAAGACGACCTCGCGCCCGAACGTCTGGTAGTGGTTGTTGTAGTACCGGCGCAGCGCGTCGTACACCAGGTCCGGTACGTCCGCCCAGCCGGCCGCCGGGGTGGTGGTGAACATCGGCACGTCGTCGTCGAGCAGCGCGTCGATCTCGGCGTCGATCACCGCCGGGTCGCTCGGCGCCCCGGGCAGGTTCTTGGCCTGCCGGGCCCGCACGTCGGCGGCGACGGCCGTGGGCCGCAGGTGCGAGGTGCCGTCCTGGTAGACCGGGCCGCGCCCGCCCTCCAGGAGCGCCCGCAGGCGGGCGGCGGCGGCCCTGCCCCCGTCGTCGGCCGCGCGCCCGTCGGCCTCCAGCTCCCGGCGCAGGGTGCCCCGCGCGCCCGCCTCCAGCAGGTCGCGGTGGTGGTGGGGCGCGGCGTAGCGGTAGCCCGCCAGCGCCTCGTCCACCCCCTGGCCCTCCAGGAGCACGGTGACGCCCTCCTCCAGGGCGCGGCGGTGGAGGTGGTGGTAGGCGGCCGTGGCCACGCCCCCGAAGGGCGCCTCCTGGTGCCAGGTCATGGCGGTGGTGACGTCCCACACGTCGGCGGGCCGCAGGCGCTCGACGCGGCGCGTCCACGGGTGGCGGCGCGGCACCGCCTCGGCGAACTCCGTCTCGTCGTAGCGCGGGTCGTCGAACGCGGCCGTGAAGGCTTCCAGCACGCCCTCGCCCGGCGCCTGCCGGTCCACCGTGACCATGAGGCTGGCCGAATCGAGTCCGCCGGAGAGGTTCACGCCCAGCGGCACGTCGGAGCGCAGCCGGAGCCGCACCGCGTCGTCCATGAGCTCCAGGAGGCGCGCCTCCGCCTCGGCGTCGGGCATGTCCTCCAGGTCGCGGGTCAGGGCCGGAAGGTCCCAGAACGGCCTCTGGCTCACCTCCGGCTCCTGGCCGAAGCGCGGGCGCACCGTCATGACGTGTCCGGGCGGCAGCGCGCGCACGCCCTCGAAGAACGTGGCCTCGCCGTGGTCGTAGACGCCGTGCGCCAGGTAGGTCGCCCACGTGTCCATGTCGGGGCTCGAGGGCACGCCGGCCGCCAGCAGCGCCTTGATCTCCGACGCGAACGCCAGCGACCCCTCCACCCGGGCCCAGTGGAAGGGCTTGATGCCCAGCCGGTCGCGGGCGCAGAAGAGCGCGCCCTCGGCCACGTCCCACAGCGCGAAGGCGAACATCCCGATGAAGCGCTCCACGCACGCTCCGCCCCACGCCCGGTACGCCGCGAGGATCACCTCGCTGTCGGTCTCCGTGCGGTACGGGTAGTCGCCGAGCTCGGCCCGCAGCTCGCGGTAGTTGTAGATCTCGCCGTTGAAGACCAGCAGCAGGCCGCCGTCGGCCGACGCCATGGGCTGCCCTCCCCGGGGCGCCAGGTCCAGGACGGAGAGGCGGCTGTGGCCCAGCGCCACGCCCGCCTTGGGATCCGACCAGCGACCCCGGTCGTCGGGGCCCCGGTGCGCCTGGGCGCGCACCATGGCGGCGAGGCGGTCGCCGTCGGCGGCGAGGGGACCCACGAGGCCGGCGATGCCGCACATCAGGCACGTCCCATTTTCGGAGGGCTCGTGTAGTGATGGTGGAAAGGCACCAGCAATGGTAGATTTGTGTAATTCCTTTCGAGGGGATCGACATGGCTTTGAACATCAAGAACCGCGAGACGGACCGTCTCGTCCACGAGCTCGCAGAGGAGGCGGGCGAGACCCTCCCCGGCGCCGCGGCGCCCGAACCGTAGCCAAATCAGGTCGATCAGAATGGCGGAGTGAGGCGCTGCACGCCGAAGTCGGCCTCCGCGCCGGCGTGATCCCGCAGGTGCACCGCACCGTCTTCGCTCACGCAGTAGTCGAGCTCGCGGGCCTCCTCGCCCGCGCCGATCGTCAAGACGCCGCCGCTCGGGTCGGCGACGTACGGCTCGGTCCG
>JAHWKH010000448.1 GCA_019347995.1 Gemmatimonadota bacterium
AGCCGTCCCGAACCCCCGCACGTGCAGCTCGACGTGGACGTCGGGGGACATGTAGGCGGCCACCGCCCCCAGACCCTGCACGAGGACGCCAAGCGCACCGAGCGTGTAGACGCCGAAGAACGTGAACCATGCGACGTCAGTCCAACGGATGCCAGTCCGTTGCTGCCCCGTGGCCGGCGTCGTGACCATCCTTCCTCCCGGCGGGCTACGCCGTGACCTCGACCGTACCCACCATCGGTGGATGGATCAGGCACGCGTACTTATATGTGCCGGGCTTGGTGATGCGGAGTGTGTAGATGGCGACCGGATCGCCGTACGGGGTCGCCTGAACCCCGGCGACCTGGACAAGCTGTGGATCCTGGAAGGCGACGCCGCGCACAGGCTCACGACGAACGAGGGTTTCGAGCGCCACATGATCTGGTCTCCCGACGGATCGCGCATCGCGTATTCGATCCAGAACCAGGGCGGAGTGTCGAACCTCTACGTCCGCGCCGGCGACGGTAGCGGCGTCGACCAGCCCCTCTCCGGGGGTGCCCAGGTCCATCACTGGTACCCGTCGTGGACGCCGGACGGGTCGACGGTGGTCTTCCACGTGACGAATCCGGAGACCGACGCCCGGGACCTCTGGTACGCCGACGTCGCGACCGGAGAGACGGGCGTGCTGGTCGAGGACCCCGGCATCCAGGCTCTGGCGCGCCTGTCTCGAGACGGCCGCTTCGTCGCCTATCAGTCGGATCAGGACGGCCAGATGGAGATCTACGTGACCACGTTCCCCGCCTCCGACGCGAGATGGAAGGTGTCGACGAACGGCGGCACGTGGCCGAAGTGGAGCGACGACGAGCTGTTCTACTGGGAGGGTAACTCGCTCATGGCCGTCGACTTCACGACCGCCGGCGGGTTCACCCCGGCCCGGCCTCGGGTCCTCTTCACCGGCCAGCAGGTGGGCATGGGCGCCAACAACATGATGACGTCCTACAATCCCGAGTACGACGTCACGGCGGACGGGACGCGGTTCGTCGTCACCCAGAGAATCGGGGGCTGATCGAGCTCGTCCGGCGCCCCACTCCCCCGCAGGATCGTCGCACGCGGTGTGCTGGCGATGAGCCGGTCCTCCATTCCTTCGCGACGAGCTCCCACGGGGTGACGGGCCTGCCCGTCTTCACCCTCCGCTTCCGGCCCGTGCGCCCATGGGGAGCGTTCGTGGAGATCGCCTGGCAATGGACGGCGCTGGAGCGCCGGGAGGCGGGCGAGGCGCCCGAGGGCTCCGCCGGGAGCGGGAGCCTCGTGCTCGTCGAGACGGAGGAGGCCTGGTGGGTGGCGGCCTCGACGGCCTCGATCACGTGACGGCGACGGCCACGGCCGCTCCATCCTCCCGCTGGGCCGGCGCGGCCCTCGCGGCCACCTCCCTGGCGCTCATGGCCATGTTCGTGGTCTACGTGGGCGCGTACGGCGCGCCCGCCGGGACGGGGACGGGTGGCGCGGTCACGACCCAGGACCGGGCGGCGCACGTGCTGGCCCGATGGTCGTTGATCTCGTGGGTCTGGCGGGTGGAGGCGATCGCGTGGGTGGGCCTGGCCGCGGCCGCCTTCACGCTGCAGCGGCGCGAGCGCCCGGGCTCCGGCTGGCTCCCCGCGAGCGTGGCCTGGGTCTTCGTCGGGCTGGGCGCCGTGGTCCAGACGCTCATGTACGCCTTCATGCTCGGGGGCTACCCGTCGTCCGCGGCGGTCGCCGCGGATGTGCCCGCGCTACTGGACGCGTTCCGCGGCGCCGCGCTCTTCCTCTTCGGCCTGGGCAACGCCGTGCTCTTCGTGGGCCAGGCCGGCGTGCTCTTCGCCGAGGCGGGTTCGGGAGGCGTCGTGCCGCGGTGGGTGGCGCTCGCGGGCGAGGCGGCAGTCAGCATCGACAATGCCCAGCTCTACCAGGCGCTGCGGCGCGCCAACGAGACCCTCGAGCAGCGCGTGGCCCAGCGGCTCCTCGCGCGCTTTCGTGCCCAGGGCTTCGTGCATCACGACCTCTCGCGCGCCTGCCTGGCCCAGGCCGACGACAACATCCCGCGGGTGATCCTGCTCGGCCGCCTCTCGCTCTACGGGCAGGGAGCCGAGCGCCTGCACGAGGTGATCGTCCCGGTCGCCGCGCGCTGGATCGAGCCCGCCCGCCGCGACGGTCCGCTCACCGTCTACGCCCGGGACGCCGAGGCCAGGAGCCTGG
>JAHWKH010000449.1 GCA_019347995.1 Gemmatimonadota bacterium
GCCATGGCGGGCCGGCGGGGCCGCCGGCCGGGGGCTGGCTCCGCATCAGCGGAGCGCCAGCCAGGAATCTCGCGGAATCGACCGGCCGTCGTCAATCGGCAGCTTCCCCAGGCGCCGTCGGGCCTCGACCTGCGCGGAGCCTCCAGTGAGCCGGGTGGGTCTCGAACCCACGACCTACGGATTAAAAGTCCGTTGCTCTGCCAGCTGAGCTACCGGCTCGTTCTTCGTCCCGGGTCAACCTAGGTCGGTCCACCGCGCCCCGGAAGCCGGGTCTCTCCGGGCACCACGCCGCCGAAGCTCAGGCGATGGTGCGGCGTCGGGCCGCAGCGCCCCAGGGCGTCGCGGTGATCGCCCGTGCCGTACCCCTTGTTCCGGTCCCATCCATAGGCCGGATAGCGGGGGTGGAGGCGCTCCATGAGCCGGTCCCGGCACACCTTCGCGATCACCGACGCACACGCCACGCAATGGATGCGGAAGTCGGCCTTCACCACCCCCTCGTGCCGCCATCCGAGCCCCTTCACCGGGCGGCCGTCCACCACCACGTGGCCGGGAAGGAGGCGAAGCCCCTCCAGGGCGCGCCGGATCGCGCTGCGGGTCGCTCCGGTGATGCCGTCCCGGTCGACCTCCCTCGGCGACGCGGCGCCCACGCCCACGGCCAGGGCCGCGGCACGCACGGCGGCCTCCGCTTCGTCGCGCTCGTCGGGCGCCAGGAGCTTCGAGTCGGTGACGACCGACACCCGCGCGTCACGGGGGAGGATCACGGCGGCGGCGACCACGGGACCTGCCAGGGGACCGCGGCCCACTTCATCCACGCCCGCCACGTGCTCGATGCCGTCCTCCCAGAGCCGGCGCTCGTAGCGCAGCGGGTCCTTCAGGCGGAGTCGGCGTCGGGCGGGAGTCACGGCGGGCGGGAAGCGGGCGGAAGGGACCGGGGCCCGGAAGCTAACGCGGCTCGCCGGCGCTGCAACGGTGGTGGCCTCTCCGCGCCAGCCCTCCGGTTGCGCGGCGTGTCCGGTCGTCCAGGGGGCGCCGCCTCTGCCGGGCACCCGGATTCATGCCCTGTTTGCGCCATGTTCCGACCCTTCGGCGCAATGGTACGGAAGGTGCAATGCAGGCCGACGAACCACGCGCCCGCGTCCAGGTCTCGCCCGGGCGCTCGCGTCATGCCCACAGATATGCGCGGCCGTTGCCCCCCGCGGGCGCGGCGCCGGCGCTCGCGCCCCTCCAGGAGGGCGCCTCCCCACGATGCCGACAGCCCTGAAGAACTGGTTGGGGACGCTCACCGACGTCCGGCGGGACGAGTGGAAGCCCGTGGCGCTCATGCTGTTCTACGGCTTCCTGGCCATGACCTCGTACTACGTGGTGAAGCCCGCGCGCAACGCGATCTTCGTCGACCGCGTGGGATCCGAGAACCTCCCCTACGTCTACATCATCACGGCCATCGTGGTGTCGCTGGTGATGGTGGGATATTCGCGGTGGGTCAGCCGCATCAAGCACCTCACGCTGCTCCTGGGGACCTTCGCCTTCCTGGCCAGCAACCTGGTGCTGTTCCGTTGGCTGCTGCTGCAGGAGACCTTCCTCGTCTCGGGCATCTTCTACGTGTGGGGCAAGCTCTACCCACTGCTCCTGGTGAGCCAGTTCTACCTGGTGGGGAACCTCCTCTTCACCACCCGGCAGGCCAAGCGACTCTTCGGTCCCATCGGCGTCGGGCTCATCATGGGCGGGATCGCCGGGAGCAGCGTCGCGGGCTGGTCCACGGCGGCGCTGGGCACGGAGAACCTGCTCCTCCTGGCCGCCGGGATGCTCGGCGTGTGCGCCATGCTGGTCCTGGCTCTCAGCCCCCACATGGGACGGGGCGAGGACGCCGGGAGTCGCAGGCTGGTGGGCAAGGTGTCGGGCGACGCCATCCGCCTCCTGTTCCAGTCGGCGCACCTGCGCTGGATCGCCATCATCCTCATGACGACGATCCTGGTGACGACACTCATCGACTGGCAGTTCAACACCGCCGTGGACATGTTCATCCCCGGCGAGGACGAGAAGACCGAGTTCTTCGGACGGTTCTTCCTGGCGCTCAACATCGCCTCCGTCACCATCCAGCTGCTGTTCACGAGCTTCGTCCTCAGGAAGTGGGGCGTCGGCGTGGCCCTCCTGGCGCTCCCGGCGGGCCTTCTCCTCACCAGCGTGGGGATCTTCCTGG
>JAHWKH010000044.1 GCA_019347995.1 Gemmatimonadota bacterium
ACCGGGCCGGATGCCCGGAGCGTCAGATGGGGCTCGTCGGAATACGGCCGGACGCGTGAGGCCGCCGGCCGGCCTCTGCGCGACCTGCGCAAGGGCGCGCGTGGTGGGGAACCGACGGGGCTCGCGGTTCTGGCTGTGCACCCGGTCGGCGGACGACCCCCGCTATCCGCGCTACCCGCGGATCCCGGTGCTCCGGTGCCCGGGGTACGATGCTGGCGTGGGGTCGCAGGGAGAGGAACGGGCGCCGCCGGCGCCTCCAGGCACCACGAGGGGCGCCGCCGGCGCCTCCGGGCACGACGAGGAGGAGACGTGAGCGAGCCGTTCTACGTGTCGCGGGTGGAGGTCGAGAAGGTGGAGGGCGTGCATCGCCGCGCCCGCCTCGCCGACGGGACCGCGATCGACATGGGCGTGCACGGGCCGGTGAAGGCGCACTATGGCCTGGACTCCCAGCCCAACCTGCCGCTGCCGGTGGACTATCTGGTGGCGGCCGCGTCAGGGTGACTGCTCGGAACCCTCAACGGCGCACTGGAGGTGCGCGGGATATCATTGCCGCCGGAAGCGATCCGGGCCCGGGCGGAGGGCTTCAACGAGATGCGCGACAAGCTCCCCGTCCTCACGCGCGTCCACGTCCACTACGCCCTGACCATTCCTCCGGGCACCCGGGAGAAGGTGGACCGCGCGCTGGTGCGGCACGCCGAGAAGTGCCCCACGGCCGTCAGCCTTGCCGGCGCGGTGGACGTCACCTGGAGCGCCGACATCGAGGAGGCGGCGCCCGGGGAGGGCTGAGCTGCCCCCCCGGCGGCCGCCGACACGCATGACGCCCGCCTTCGCCACCATGGTCCTGGCCGCCACCGCCGCCGTGCTCGCGCTGCTCGTGCCTTTCGCGCTGCACCGGTCTCACCTGCTGCGGCTGTCGCGGCGGGCTCCTCCCGCGGCGACCCGGACGCCCGTGCCGGAGGAGGCCCTGCCGGTCGTCACCGTGCAGCTCCCGGTCTTCAACGAGCGCCACGTCGTGGAGCGCCTGGTCGACGCCGCGTGCGCGCTCGACTATCCGCGGGAGCGGCTCGAGGTCCAGGTTCTGGACGACTCCACCGACGACACCACGGCCCGGGCGCAGGCCAGCGCCGCCGCCTGGCGGGAGCGAGGGGTGGACGTGCGCGTGATCCGCCGGGGCCGACGCGACGGGTTCAAGGCGGGGGCCCTGGCCCACGGCGTGGAGCGGGCGCGGGGAGAGATGTTCCTGGTCCTGGACGCCGACTTCGTCCCGCCGCCGGATCTCGTGCGGCGACTCCTGCCTCCCTTCCAGGACGCGTCGGTGGGCATGGTGCAGGCCCGCTGGGACCACCTGAACGAGGACGAGAACGGCCTCACCCGGGCCCAGGCGCTGCTCCTCGACGGGCACTTCTTCCTCGAGCACGGCGCGCGCTACGCGTCGGGCCGCTTCTTCAACTTCAACGGCACGGCCGGCATGTGGCGGCGGCGCTGCGTGGAGGAGGCGGGAGGCTGGCGCGCCGACACGCTCACCGAGGATCTCGACCTCTCCTACCGGGCGCAGATGGCCGGCTGGCGCTTCGTCTTCCTGGAGGACGTGGGCGTGCCCGCCGAGCTGCCCGCCCGGGTGGGTGCCCTGGAGGTGCAGCAGAGGCGCTGGGCCCAGGGGGGGATCCAGACCGCCCGCGCGGTCCTCCCCCGCCTGGTGTGCGGACCCTGGCCGTGGCGCGTGAAGACCGAGGCGGTCTTCCACCTCTGCGGGCATCTGGCGCACCCCCTCACGGTCCTCCTCGGGCTCCTCCTCTTCCCCTCGGCGGTGGCGCGGCGGACCCTCGGGCTGGAGCGCCTCCTGGCGCTGGACCTGGCCCTGTTCGCCATGGCCACGGGTCCGTTCCTCGCCTTCTACGCCACCGCGGCGCGTCGGCGCGACCGGCCGTGGCGCCTCGTCCTGCCGGGCGTGCTGCGCACCCTGTCCGTGGGCATCGGTCTGTCGGCCCCCGTGGGGCGGGCGGTGCTACGAGGGCTCGGGCGGGCCGGCGACCCGTTCGTGCGCACGCCCAAGCGCGGCGCCGCCGCCCGGGCCAGTTACGCCGGCGGCGGCCGCGTCGGGGACACGACGCTCGAGCTCGCCCTCGGGGGGATCATGGTCGTGTACATGACCCTGGCGGTGACGGGCGGATACTGGGCCCAGATCCCCTTCCTGCTCCTCTTCGCCTCAGGCTGGCTCGGCCTCGGTGGGCGAGCCCTCCTGGACGGCCCGACGGCGCGCCGCCCGCAGTCCTTCGCCGAGAAGGAGCACGACGACCGGGCACCACAGGAGGAGACGCGCCCAGAGGGGCTGCGGCCACGCGCCGGTCTCCCGGTAGGCGCCTAGCCCGACATAGCCGAGGGGAGCCAGGGCCGTGAGGAGGATCCAGGGGGGGCTCGCCCGCAGCGCAGCCACGGGGAGGATCCAGAGGGCGTACCAGGGATGCAGCGTGGGGGTCAGGAGGAGTCCGGCGCCCAGGATCCAGAGGAGCGCCCGCTCCAGGCTCCACGCCCGCCACGCCGCGAGGCCGACCACCGACAGCACCAGCGCGCCGGCCGCCGCCCTGGGCGCGACCGGGCCGGGCAGGAGGACCTCGAGCAGGGCGAAGGGCCCCTCCATGAAGCGCCAGTGGCGGGCGTAGGTGGCGGCGCCCACGCCCAGGCCGGGCCCCGCCGACAGGTACGGGAGGTAGAGAACCGCGCACGTGAGGAGGAACGCCGCGGCGGCGCGCGCCCCCAGCCGGCGCGCCAGCACGGGCAGCGCCGCGGCCGGAGCGAGCTTGACCATGGCGGCCCAGGCCAGGGCGATTCCGGCGGCGGCGGGGCGCGCCAGCGCGCGGGAGCGAGCCGCCGCCGCCGCGCCAGACCCCGTGGCGCCCGCGGCGAAGAGCAGGGCCAGGGCCACGCCCAGCAGCCCCAGCGCCTCCAGGTGTCCGCTCCAGGCGGTCTCCACCACCAGGAGGGGGGACCAGAGCCAGAGCACGAGCACCCGTCCTCGACTGCGACCCGTGGCCGCGGCGACCCGGCCCAGGACCCAGCCCGTGGCCAGGTCGAACACGCTCCACAGGATCTTCAGGTGGAGCAGCCCGCCACCCACGGCGGCCACGAGCAGGAAGACGAGCTGAGCGCCGGCGGGATAGATCGTGGGAACGTCGGGGTTGTTGATGAGCCCGTGCCACGGAGTGCGCAGGGGCTCCAGCTCCGCCGCCGAGGGGGGATGCTGGTACGGGTTGACGCCGGCGAGCTGGACGCGGCCGTCCCACAGGTAGCGCCAGGCGTCGTCGGAGAGCTCCGGAGGGGCCGGGAGGAGCGCCACCCGCAGCGCCAGCGCCACGCCCCAGATCACCGCGAGCTGCGGACCTCGCCGTCCGCCGGGAGCGGTGCCGCCCCGGCGCCGCGGGAGGACGAGGGCGGCGCCCGCATACGGCAGGAACGCGGCGCCCAGCAGGGCGAGGGCCGGGAGCGGGAACGGCACCCCGGGCCACCAGGCGAGGGCGGCCAGGAGCGCCAGCTCCGCGGCGCCCAGGAGGACCAGGAGCCGGATCGAGCCGGCTCCTCTACCCGAGGACGGAGCGACGAGCCGCATGGATTCCGAGAGCCCCGGAACGGCGCCACGCCTGGCGGTGCTCATTCCGGCCCTGAACGAGGAGGAGGCCCTCCCGCCTCTGCTGGCGCGACTTCCCCGGCCTCCCGTGGACCGGGTGGTCGTGGTGGACAACGGCTCCACCGACGCGACGGCGCGGGTGGCGCGGGACGCCGGGGCGGACGTGGTGAGCCAGCCGGAGCGGGGCTACGGCGCCGCCTGCCTGGCGGGGATCGGCCACCTGGCCGGGGCGGAACGGCGCCCGGAGGCCCTGGTCTTCCTGGACGCCGACGACGACGAGGCCGCGGCGCGCGTGGGCGAGCTGGCCGCCCCGGTGCTGGAGGGCCGCGCCGACCTGGTGATCGGTGTGCGCCGGGGGCGCGGCGGCGGCACGGGCACGCTCATGCCCCACGCCCGCCTCGGAAACAGGCTGGTCCTGGGGTTGGCCGCGCTCCTCTTCGGCCGGCGCTGGCGCGACCTCGGACCCTTCCGGGCCGTGCGCTTCGACCGGCTGCTGGAGCTCGAGATGGACGACCGGACCTGGGGCTGGACGCTCCAGATGCAGATCCGCGCCGCCCGGCAGGGGTTGCGGGTGATGGAGGTGGAAGTGCCTCATCGCGCGCGCTCACGGGGACGATCGAAGATCACGGGCTCGCTACCGACGTCGCTGCGTGTCGGCGCGCGGATGCTCTGGACGCTGGCGAGGGAACGGCTGCGGAAGTGAATCAGCCGCCTTCCTCCAGGAATCGCACGACCTCCTCCAGCGCGGCCTCCGGCCGCTCCTCCATGGGAAGGTGCCCACAACGGTCCAGCACGACCAGACGCGCCCGCGGCAGGTCGCCGGCCAGCCGCTCGCCCACCCACGGCGGCACCACCGGATCCTGGCGCCCCCACACCAGCAGCGTCGGCGTGCGCAGCTCGGGGTAGCGCGTCACCAGGCGGTCCAGGTCGGGGGGGATCAGCTGCCGTGCGGCCTCCACGACGGCGTGCCGGCAGGCGGGCTCGGCGAAGGGTGCCGCGTAGCCCCGCACCTGCTCCTCCGTCACCTGCGCCGGGTCGTGGACGATCTGCCGCAGGATCCGCCGCACCAGCCAGCGCGCCGGCACGAAGCGCGCGGCCAGCCGGCCCAGCACGAGAGGCACCCGGTGCGCCATGCCGATGTAGCGCGGAAGACCCTGGGCGTAGGCCGTGGCCTCCAGCAGGACCAGGCGACGCAGCCTCCACCCCTCTCCCGCGTCCTCCAGGCGCAGCGCCAGGAGGAGCGCCAGGCCTCCGCCCAGGGAGTGGCCCAGGACGGCCAGCTCCCGGAGATCCTCCTCCACCACCAGGCGGTGCAGCAGCTCGGCCTGGTCGTGGGGGCCGTACGCTCCGTCCCGGGGCTTTGGCGCCGCTCCGCATCCCTTCAGATCGACCAGGTACAGCGTGTGGCGCCCGGCCAGCTCCGGCACCCAGCGCCGCCACGTGAAGCGGCTGGCGCCGAAGCCGTGGAGGAGGAGGAGGGGCGGGCCCTCCCCCTTCGTCTCGACGTGGAGCGGAAGGGCCGTGGAGCTCACCCGGCGCCGACCGGCCCCGCCAGCTCCACCACCCGCCCCCCCCGCGCCGCCAGCTCCTCCGCCAGATCCTCGTGGCACGTGAAGAGGAAGACCTGCCTGTGCTCGGCCACGACGGAGAGCTGGTCGAGCCCCCTGCCGCGGCGGCGGCGGTCCCAGTTCACGAACGCCTCGTCGAGAAAGAGGGGCAGCCGCTCACCGTGGCGGTCCAGGTGGTCGACGATGGCCAGCCGGAGCGCGAGGTACACCTGCTCCCGCGTGGCCGTGGAGATCGGCTCAGCCACGTCCACCGGGGCCTCGAGGTGGCCCCCCCGGAGGCGGAAGCCCCGTCCGGTCCCGTTCTCGGCGAACAGGATGCGGTCGTAGCGTCCGCCCGTGATCACACCGAGGTGCTCGCCGGCGCGGCGGACGAGCTCGGGCTGGTGCTCCTCCCGGAAGCGGCGGTCGGCCTCGCGCAGGACGCGGGCCAGCACGAAGCGCCGGTCGCGTTCGAACACCACGCGCTCGATCTCCTCCTCGAGGGCGGCGATCTCGCCGTCGATCCCCGCCACCGTGTCCTCTCGGCCCAGGTGGTCCACCTCCCCCTCCAGGGCCTCCTGGCGGCGCGCCTTCGACTCGATGATCTCGCTGAGCTCGTCGGCCTGCACGCGCCTGCGGGCGATGGCCTCGTCGTCCACCACCCAGTCCTCTCCCGCGGCCTCGGCGGCCCGGATCCGCTCGCGGATCTCCGGCAGGTCGGGGTGGCCCCGCTCCAGCTCCTCGCTCAGCCGCCGCGCCCGGTCGCGGGCATCCATGCGGCTCCTGGCCGCCTGCACGCCGGCCTCCGCGTCCCCGTCGGCCAGCCGGAGGAGCCGCGCCTCCAGGGCCACGCGTGCCTCCCGTACCGCCTTCAGCTCCTCGCCCATCCGCTCCCTCTCCCTCTCCAGCCGCTGCAGCTCGCCGTGGGCATCCGCGGCCCGCACCTTCCGCTGGTCGGCTTCGCGCACCTTGCCGTCCAGGAAGTGGGCCGCGGCGCTCGGGTCCAGCGGCAGGGTGAGCCCCAGCGTGCTTCCCAGGGCGATCATGGCCGCGCCGGCCTCGCGGAGCTCCCGGGCGATGCGCTCCCGCTCGTCCGCCCGCTCCTCCCGGTCGCGGAGCATCTCCTGCAGGCGCTCCAGGCCCGAAGCCACCTCGTGGGGCGTCCGCTCCAGGGCCGACGGGGACACGGGGAGCCCCTCCAGCAGCGAGGCGAGGCGCGCGGCCGCCTTCTCCTCGTTGGCGCGCGTCCGGCTCAGCCGCTCCTCCAGCGGCGCCTCACCCGACCGGCGAGGGGCGAGGAGCGCCAGCACGACGCCCGCCCCGAAGACCGCGGCCCCGGGCAGCCCCGCCCACACGCTCCCGAGAAGCACGCCCGCCACCATGAGCACGCCACCGAGGGCCAGCAGGACCGAGGCGCCCGTGATGGTGACCCGCGACGCGCGGCTCGTCTCCTCCATGGCGGAGGCGGCCTCGAGGGTGCGCCTCTCCTCCCTCGCCTCCACCAGGCTCCGCACGGCCTCCCGGACGTCGGCCGGCGCGAGGCGGTCGAGCGCTTCGCGGTCCACCTCGGGCGGCGAGGCCTTGAGGAAATCGCGCGCCAGCGTCCCGGCCCGCCGATCCAGGTCCTTGAGCTCCTGCTCCAGCTGCGCCGCCCGCACGCGCATCTCCTGCTGGCCGGCCACGCGCGCCACCAACCGCTCCACCTCTTCGCGATGCTCCAGGACCTGCGCTTCGGCGGTCCCGAAGGCCTCGACGTGCTCGCGCGGCGGCGCCGAGGAGGCCTCCAGGTCCCGGAGGCGGTCCTCCAGGTCACGGGACCGGCGCCTCAGCTCCCGCAGCTTGTCGGCCGGGTCGGCCGGGATGCCCTCCAACTCCTCCGGCGGCCCCGCCTCCTCCTCCAGCGCCTCGATGCGGACGAGCTGGTCGCGGATGGGGAGGAGCGCCCGGTAGCGCTCGACGTAGACGCGGCAGGCCTCCCGCTTCTCGCGCGCGGCGCGGATCTCCTGGTCCAGCCGGTCCCGCTCGCGCACCATCTCCCGCAGGCGGCGGTCCGTCTCCACCGCCTCCTGGCGCCGGCCGCGCAGCTCGCGCACGCGCTCCCGCAGCTCCCGCGCCTTCTGCTTGCCCCGGCGGTTGGGCCGCCACAGCTCGCCCGCCTCCCTCTCCAGGGCGTCGGCCACCGGCCGCACCGACAGGATGTCGCGGGCGCCCATGGCTCCCACGAGGCGGTCCTGGATCCGTTCCCATCCCTCCCCCTCGATGCCCGAGAGCTCCGCGAGGGTGAGCGCGTAGACCTGCCGGAACACCGTGCGCGGCACGTGCTCCGCGAACGGCAGCGTCTGGTTCCTCAGGTCCTCCGTGCGGACGCCCCGCACCACGGATCCCGTGGGAGAGGACAGCAGGCGCCGGTGGACCTCGATGGCCGTCCCGTCGGAGAGGCGTAGCCAGGCGGCGCCCTCGGCGTCACCGCCGGACCACGGGGTGTAGGGATGGGCGTCACGGGTGGCCGGATAGAACCCGTACAGGAGCGAGGTCATGAAGTGGAAGAAGGTCGTCTTGCCCGCCTCGTTGGGGCCGCGCACCACGACGAGCCCGGGGAGCGCCTCGTCGCCGGTGTCCAGTTCGCGCAGACCGCCGAACGCCCCGATGCGGACCCTCTCGACCCGCATCAGCCGGCGCCGCGCGCGGAGGGATCCAGCAGGCGCGCGGCGACCTCGGCCTCGGCGCCTTCGAGGAGCCGCCGCACGTAGGCGCCGGGGTCCCCCGCGTCGGGGCGGTCCAGCCCCGCCAGCTCCTCGGGGGCCAGGCCGGGCAGGGTGGCCTCGCCGTCACGGATCGCGGCCACCAGGCGCAGCGCCGCTCCCAGGACGTCCTCCCGCCGCAGGTGCGCCTCCACCTGCACCACGGGGTGCGTGGCCCCGGCGCGCACCTCCACGTCCAGGAGCCCCAGGGCCTCGGCCATGTCGGACGCCAGGGCCTCGCGCTCCTCCTCGTCGCCGAGGGAGGCCCACAGGGGCGTGCCGCCCTCGAGGACGAAGCGCACCACCCATTCGGTGGCCGCGTCGCCGGGATCGGCCTCCCGGGCCGCCTCCCACGCCGCGGCCGCGCGCCGGACGAGCCGGTCCAGCGTGCCGGCCTCCTCGAGCCCGTCCACCCGCACGGTCTCGAAGCGGACGGGAGCCAGGGAATGGAAGGCCACGGAAGGCGCCCTCCTGTCGGTGAGGTCCACGAGGAGGGCGCCCTTGGCCCCCGATTCCTTGTGGGTGCGGCCCTGGAGGTTGCCGGGATAGTGGATGGGAGGATCGGTCCACAGGCACTGCCGGAGGTGCACGTGGCCCAGGGCCCAGTAGTCGTGCCCCGAAGCCTGGAGCCGCGCCAGCTCGCAGGGTGCGTAGGGGTCGTGGGCCTCCTCGTCTCGGGAGCCCCTCACCTGTGTGTGGAGGACCGCGATCTCGGGCAGGTCGGGCCCGGGCGCGGGGAACGCCGCCGACAGGTCCCCGGTCTCGCGCCTCGAGGCGTGTCCCACCGCCACGATCCGACCCACGGCCCGCTCCTCTCCGTCGAGCACCACCACCCGCCGCGGCGACGCGTCGTCGGCGACGATGACGTGATCGGGCCACGGGAGCGGGCGGGTCCGGTAGGCGTCGCGGCCAGGGTCGTGGTTGCCGGTCCCGTAGACGACCGTCACCCCCGCCTCTCCCAGGCGCGCCATCTGCTCGAGGAGGAAGCGCTCGGTCCGGAACGACAGGCGCTCGCCGTCGAAGAGGTCGCCGGCGACGACCACGGCGTGGACGCCCTCGGCCAGCGCCAGGTCCACGGCCCGCCGGAACGCCTCCCGCGACGCGTCCTGGAGACGCCGACGCAGAGGCTCTGAGCGCCCGGCGAACGGCGTGTCCAGATGGACGTCGGCGATGTGGAGGAGACGCATGGGAAAACCTAGGCGGGCCGCGCGGGGCGGGTCCAGGGTGGGACGGGTCGGCGGGACGGCTACGGCGGGGGGCTTCCTTTGATCGGCGAAGGGCCTGGACTATCTTAACACGAAAGGACTTCTACCGATGGACGTCCACATCCTCCACTCCAGCGGCGGCTTCGTCCCCGGCCCCCGGGGCCCCTCCCGTCGCTCCCGCGGCTTTCCATGAGCGACACGACCGAAGCGGCGGTCAAACGGCTGCGCAAGGACTCTCCCATCGTCGACGCCGTCTGCCGGCAGCTCGAGCGGCAGGTGGACCCGGCCGAAGCGGACCGGGTCGTCGCCTTCGCGGAGATCTTCTTCTCCAAGGCGCCGCCGGACCTCCTCCACGAGCGGAGCACCGACGCGCTGGGCCACATGGCGCTGGGCGCCTTCCGTTTCCTGGAGCGCTCTGCCCACGACCGGGTCGACGTCGAGGTCCTGAACCCGGACGTGGACAACGAGGGATGGTACGCCCCGGTGACCGTGATCCGCACCGACGTCTCGGAGCGGCCGTTCATCGTGGACACCATCCGGGAGTACCTGCACTCGCAGGAGCTCGCCATCGAGCACTACGTCTACCCGGTGCTGAGCGTGGAGAGGGGCCCGGACGGACGGGTCCTGGCGGTGCGGCCCTCGCGGGAAGGGGCCCGGCGCGAGTCCCTCGTCCACTGCGAGGTGGCGCGGGTCACCGATCCGGAGACGCTCGAGTCCCTCCGCACCGAGGTGGCGAAGCGGCTCCAGGACGTGGTGCGCGCCACCGACGACTTCCATCCCATGGTGGACGCGGCCAATCGGGTGGTGGCGGAGCTGGCCGAGACGGCGCGCGACGTTCCCGCCAAGAAGCGGGAGCTCGAGGAGATCCAGGCCTTCCTCCGCTGGCTGCGCGACGGAGCCTTCGTCTTCCTGGGCTACCGGGCGTACGACATCGTCGACATCGACGGCCGGCGCCACATCGTGGTGGAGCCGGGATCGGGGCTCGGCATCCTGCGCAACGAGGCCGAGTCCTCCTACGCCGATCCGGTGGCGATGGACAACCTGGAACCGGGGCTGCGGGAGCTGGTCGAGGGCGGTCCGGCGCTCATCATCTCCAAGAGCAACGCGGCGGCCACCGTCCATCGGAGCGCCCGGATGGACTACATCGGGGTGAAGAAGCTCGACGCCGAGGGCCGCGTCGTGGGCGAGCACCGCTTCATGGGGCTCTTCACGTCGCGCGCCTACGCGGAGGAGGCGGAGAAGATCCCCATCCTCCGGGAGAAGCTGGAGCAGATCCTCGAAGCCGCCGGGGTGGCCGCCGGGTCGCACGACTTCAAGGAGATCAACACGATCTTCAACTCCATGCCGAAGGAGGAGCTCTTCCTCACGTCGGCGGAGGAGATCGGGGCGGACGTCCGGACCGTCCTCACCACGTACCACACCAACGACGTCCGGGTGACGCTGCGCGAGGATCCGCTCCACCGGGGCGTCTCGGCCATGGTCATCCTGCCCAAGGACCGCTTCAGCGGGGAGGTGCGACGCAGCATCGAGCTCGCCCTGGTCGACGCCGTAGTAGCGTACTTCTTCGGGCAACTGCGTTACGCCCTCCATCTCGACCCAGTCCGAATACAGAATCTTGTCTTTGGTCAGATCCGGATAGGTGTCTTCGCGCCCGTAGTTGGGATTGTTCATCTTCACTCGGAGCTTGTAGCGGTAGCGCAGGCCCGGCTTGA
>JAHWKH010000450.1 GCA_019347995.1 Gemmatimonadota bacterium
TCACGATGCGCACGCCCGGGGAGGATGAGGAGCTGGCCGTGGGTTTCCTCGCGGGAGAGGGGCTCGTATCGCGCCGTGACGACGTGGTATCGGTCGGGCTCACCGACGACCTGGCCGCGGGCGTGGTGGAGGTCCGGTCCCGCAGTGGGTTGAGACGGGACCCGTCGGGCGAGCGCCGCTTCTACCTGAGCTCGTCCTGCGGCGTGTGCGGCAAGGCGGCGCTCGAGTTCGTCTCTCAGGAGGCGCCGCCCTCCGCGCCCGGCGAGCCCGCCACCCCGCAGGCGGTGCTCGACATGCCCGGCGCCGCCCGCGACCGCCAGGCGGCGTTCGACCGCACGGGCGGCATCCACGCCACCGCGCTGTTCGAGCCATCCGGGCGCCTGCTCGTCCTGCGCGAGGACGTGGGCCGCCACAACGCGATGGACAAGGTGGTCGGCCGCGCGCTGCTCGAAGCGCTGCTGCCGCTGGAAGGCCACATCCTCTGCGTCTCCGGCCGGCTCTCCTTCGAGCTCGTCCAGAAGGCGGCGGTCGCGGGCGCGCCGATCCTCGTCGGCGTCGGCGCGCCCACATCGCTCGCGGTCGAGCTCGCCGCCGACCGGCAGTCCGTGGGCGAGCTGGGTGACGCGCACCGGATAGGATTCGAGCCGCTCGGCGAGATAATGGGCGGTGGTCTGGCCCTCGAGCGTCGCGTTCATCGCCAGCACCACCTCGTCGATGCCGCCGGCCGCGACGCGCGAGATCAACGGACCGATGCCGAGATCCTCGGGGCGCACCCCCTCGAGCGCGGCGAGGCGGCCGCCCTGGAGCGCCTCACCGGCGGGCACGGCCTGGACCGCCGGGCCGCCGCCAACCTCCTGGGCTACCTCACGGAGCAGCGGGAGGCCACCGGGGCGCTCCCCACCGACCGCGACCTCGTGGTAGAGCGCTTCCGCGACGAGCTGGGCGACTGGCGCGTGTGCGTGCTGACGCCGTTCGGCGCGCGCGTGCACGCGCCCTGGGCGCTGGCGCTGCGGGCGCTGGTGTCCGCCCGCGTGGGCTACGACGTGCAGGCCGTGTGGAGCGACGACGGCATCGTGCTCACGGTGGCCGACGGCGACGAGCCGCCGGGCCTGGACGTCCTCCTGCCGGACCCGGAGGAGGTGCAGGAGCGCGTGCTGGAGGAGCTGGGACGCTCCCCCCTGTTCGCCTCCCAGTTCCGGGAGAACGCGGCGCGGGCGCTGCTGCTGCCCCGCCGCCGTCCCGGTCAGCGCACGCCCCTGTTCGCGCAGCGGCTGCGGGCGCAGAAGCTCATGGCCATCGCCATGGAGTACCCCTCCTTCCCCATCGTCATCGAGACGTACCGGGCCTGCCTGCAGGACGTGTTCGACGTCCCGGCGCTCCAGGAGGTCCTGCGGGCGGTGGAGCGGCGCGAGGTGCGCGTGCACGAGGTGGAGACCGCGTCGGCGTCGCCGTTCGCCCGCTCGCTCGTGTACGCCTATGTGGCCGCGTACCTGTACGAAGGCGATTCCCCCGCGGCGGAGCGGCGCGCCCAGGCGCTCTCCCTCGACATGAAGCTGCTGCGGGAGCTGCTCGGCGAGGCCGACCTCAGGGAGCTGCTCGACGCGGACGTGCTGGCGAAGTTGGAGAGCCAGCTCCAGCGCCGCTCGGAGGATCGCCGCGCGCGCCATCCCGACGGGCTCCACGACGTGCTGCGCCAGGTGGGCGACCTGACCGCCGACGAGGCGGACGAGCGCTGCGAGGGCGACGCCGCCCCGTGGCTCCGGGAGCTGGAGGGGGCGCGCCGGGCGCTGCGCGTGCGGGTGGCGGGGCGGGACGCGTGGATCGCCGTGGAGGACGCGGGACTGTACCGCGACGCCCTGGGCGTGGCGCCTCCGCCGGGGGTGGCGTCGGCCTTCCTCGAGCCGGTCGAGCGGCCCGTCGAGACGCTGCTCCTGCGCTTCGCCCGCACCCACGGACCCTTCACGGCCGACGAGGTCGCGGGCCGCTTCGGCCTGGTCCCCGCCCAGGCGCGCCTCCTCCTGGAGACGGTGGCCGGGGAGGAGCGCGTGCTGCGGGGGGAGTTCCGTCCCAGCGCCGCGGGCGAGGAGTGGTGCGACCCTGACGTCCTGCGCCAGGCCAAGCGCCGCACCATCGCCAGGCTGCGGGGGCAGGTCGCCCCGGTGGGTCGCGAGGCCCTGGGCCGCTTCCTGCCGGCATG
>JAHWKH010000451.1 GCA_019347995.1 Gemmatimonadota bacterium
GCACCCGCACCACGGCGACGTCGCAGGAGAGGCGCCGGGACGTCCCCGCTGGGACGCGCGTACCGTCGTCCAGGTGGGAGCGGCCAGGCTCGCGGTCTCGCGGCTCGACGCCGCGGTCCCGGCCGGTCACTCCGCCGTCGCCCTCGAGCGTGGCGGCGTCCACGTGCAGCACCACCTGGTAGCGCTCCGCCCGGCTGCCGCTGACGGGCACGGGCGACGTCCCAGCTGGGACGCGGCCGGCCTGCGCCCCCTCCTCAGGAACACCGCTCCGACGCTCGCCGCGCCCCTCCGCACTCCCCCCGAAGCCCGCTGCCAGAGTCCGCTCGGCCAACAGCCCGATGGCGTCCGCTCGCCGCTGCGCCGCGGCCCGGACGGTATCGTCGTCGCTCGGCCGCGCGCACGGACTGGCGGCCCGGTGCTCCCGGTAGAGCGCGTCGCCGGCCGCGTCCACCGCGCGCATCAGCACCGCCGCCACCTCGGGCATGAGCCGTCCCTTCACGACGTACATCCCGTCGTCGTCCGGGAAGACCGAGAACGTGCGGCTCAGGTGGCGCTCCCGCTCCCGTTCCGCTTCGTCCTCGTGGCTGCCCTTCCGCAGCGTCCGCAGCATCCGCTCGAGCTGCGCGGTGGTGCAGCCCTGAGCCAGCTCCACCAGATCACCTTCGGTCTCCGGCTCCGCCACCCGCGTCAGCGCCCGCACCGCCGAGAACGACAGCTCGCCGCGCGCCATCGCGGCGCTCGTCTCCGGGAGCTCCGCCAGCGCCCGTGCCGCCCGCACCTTCTCACGGGCCGTGTGCAGGTCGACGCCCGTGCGCTCCGCCAGCCAGTGGGCGCACGAGGGATGGCCGCCCAGCTCCCAGCCACGGCGCCTGTCGAAATCGGCCACGAGCACGAGCAGGCGGTGCGTCGCCGCGTGGATGTGCGCCGCCAGCGTCGCGATCTCCTCGCCCAGCTCCTCGAGGGCGTCGGCGTCCTCGAAGGGGTCGGCACAGCCGTAGGCGGGAGGCGCGTTCTCGCGTACACAGTGCGCGGAGATCGTACGGGGCGAAGCGGCGAAACGGACCATGGGAGGCCTCCTCCGGGAGCGGCGGCGGTGGGGAAGCGCGGCACCGAACGACACCCGAAAGATAACGGCGGTTTTTTTGTCCTCTCAGGCTCCGCGAGGCGCACGCGGACAGCTTGGGAGGCCTCGCAGCTCGCAAGACCGCTCCCACGGCCGCGGAGGGTCCCCGGAGCGCCCACGCGGGTCGTCTCCAGATCGGATCCCGAAGCCCACCGCTCCGTCCTCGTGAAAACGTGTCCATGCTTGGATGGGCCGAATGGTGCTTGGATGGGCCGGATGGTCGGTGGCCTTCTATGAGCCGGGACGGGTGCTCGGTGCCCGACGGATGGGACGGATGCCCGGTGGCGAATGGAAGGCGCGCCACGGGAGGGCGGACATCGGATCTCCCCCATCCCTGGCGGCCCGACCCACCGGCCGTAGGTTGGGAAGCAGCCCTCCCCGAGACCGGACGCCTCCGATGATGCGACGCTTCCCCGCGGCCGTCCCCACCCCCTTCGGCCTCGCCCTCGTCGGCCTCGCCGTCCTCACTGCCGTTATGCCTGCCGCCGCGCCCGCCCAGGACGCCGCCGCCCTCGCCCGCCGGATCACGGCCGCCGTCACCGTCGACGAGCTCATGGCCCACGCCCGGGAGATCACGCGCCACGAGCGGCCCTCGGGCAGCCCGGGCGAGAACGCGGCCATCGACTACATCGTGCGCACGCTGGAGGACGCCGGCGTGCCGGTGGAGGTCCACGAATTCCGCGCGTTCACGTCCGACCCGGTGCGGGCCACGGTCTCCGTTCCGGGCACGGGCGTGGCGCCCGAGGCCATCACGGTCTCCTTCTCCGCGTCCGCCGAAGGCCTGGAGGCACCCCTGGTGGACGTGGGCGGCCTGGGCGACGTGCCGGGGCTCGAGCCGGGCACCGGCGAGCGGATCGTGCTGGAGGGCGCCGCCGCCCGGCCGGACGGCGACGGGGCTCGCCTGCCCGACGGCTTTCCCGACGTGCGGGGACGGGTGGTGCTGGTCAGCACCGGACCGGGCGACGAGGCGCTCGTGCCGCCTCGCGTCCGACAGGCGCTCGCCGGTGCAGAGGTCGTGGTCGGTCTGCAGGCGTACATCGACCGCGTGCGCCGCTGGCTACGGCC
>JAHWKH010000452.1 GCA_019347995.1 Gemmatimonadota bacterium
GGAGGTCAGGACCGCCCCGACCCCTACCGGGTGTACTTCCTCCGCTCCGAAGAGGTGGTCCCCGTCCCGAGGCCGGCCTCCCCGGCCGGCTCAGGGGTCGAGGAGGCGCTGGTGGACCTCCTCCGGGGCCCTTCAGCCGAGGAGCGGGACGACGGGCTGACATCGGCCTTCGGCAGCGCCGGCCCGGCGGTGCTGGACTCCGTCCGTGTCACGGAGGCGGGACGGGTGGTGGTCGACTTCGGCGACCCGCCGGCGGCGGCGGGGACGATCGAGGACTACCACCGCCGGCACCCGCTCGACGGCATCGTGGCCGCCGACGACCAGGGCGTCCTGGTCGCCGCGCTGGCGGCCGCCCCCGTCGCGGGCGCCCAGGAGGTGGTGGATCCGCCCGACGTCCTCCTCCCCGGCATCCCCTTCTCGATCACGGCGCGGGGCGGCGAGCAGGGCTCCTCCTGGGTCGAGGTGCGCGACGCGACGGGGAGGCTCCTCGGGGGAGGCACGGTGGAGGCGGGGGCGACCACGACCCTCCCCGACCTGCGCATCGCATCGGCGGACGGGCTCCCGCTCCAGGTCCGCATCGGCGAGGTCGTCTCGTCGGTGGACGCCACGGTGGTGCCCGGATGGTTCTCCCTCATGCCGCCCCTGCTGGCCATCGTCCTGGCCCTCCTGTTCCGGGAGGTCATCACGGCGCTGGTGGCGGGCGTCTGGCTGGGCTGCCTCGCAGTGGCGGGATTCAACCCGCTCACCGCCACCTGGCGCATGATCGACTCGTTCATCGTCCCGGCGCTGGGCGACGTGGACGGAGGTCACACCCAGATCGTGGTCTTCTCGCTCCTCCTGGGGGGCATGGTGGGAATCGTCGCACGCAACGGCGGAACCATGGGCATCGTGGAGGCGGTGGCCCCCTTCGCCCGCGACGCCCGCCGGGGCAAGCTGGCCACGTTCCTGGCCGGACTGGCCATCTTCTTCGACGACTACGCCAACACGCTGATCGTGGGCAACACCATGCGGCCGATCACCGACCGCCTGCGCATCTCCCGGGAGAAGCTGGCGTACCTGGTGGATTCCACGGCCGCGCCCGTGGCGGCCATCGTCCCCATCAGCACCTGGGTGGGCTACGAGATCAGCCTCATCGGCGACGGCTTCCGCATCGCCGCCGAGCAGAACGCCGGGCGGCCCGAGCTGGTGGAGGGGCTGCTCACCACGAGCCCCTTCGGGGTCTTCATCCACACCATTCCCTACCTCTTCTATCCACTCCTGGCGCTCGCCTTCGTCTTCCTGACCTCGGCCATGAACCGCGACTTCGGCGCCATGGCGGCGGCCGAGGAGCGCGCCGGCTCCGGCCGTGGGCTGCACCGCGCCGGCGCGCAGCTCGCCATGGATACGGAGGGGGGCGGCCTAGACGCCCGGGAGGGGGTGGCCCACAGGTGGTGGAACGCGGGCATCCCCGTGATCACCGTGGTCGTCGTCGTGCTGGTGGGCCTGTGGACCACGGGGAGGGCCTCGGCGGGAGCCGACGCCTCCATCATGGACGTCTTCGGCGCGGCGGACCCCTTCGCGACGCTGCTGTGGGGATCGCTGGCGGGCTGCATCGTGGCCTTCGTGCTGACGGTGTCGCAGCGCCTCCTGACGATGAAGGAGACCATCGACGCGTGGCTCAGCGGGATGCGCGCCATGATGATCGCCATGATCATCCTGGTGCTGGCATGGTCGCTGGGAGCGGTGACCGAGGCGGTGGGCACGGCCGGCTACCTGGCCGCGCTGCTGGAGGGCAACGTCATGCTCCAGCTCCTCCCGGTCATGGTCTTCCTGGTCGCCGCGGCCATCGCCTTCGCCACCGGTACGTCCTGGGGGACCATGGCCATCCTCATCCCGCTGGTCATTCCCCTCACCGTCAGCCTGGGCGGGGGAATCGACTTCGATGGCGGCACGCACTACACGGTGCTGCTGGGGGTCATCAGCTCGGTGCTGGCGGGCTCGATCTTCGGGGACCACTGCTCGCCCATCTCCGACACGACCGTGCTGTCGTCCACTGCGTCGGGCTGCGACCACGTCGATCACGTGCGGACCCAGCTGCCCTATGCGCTGGCCGTGGCCGTCGTGGCGATGGCGGTCGGCGACATTCCCACCGCCTTCGGCTTCCCGACGTGGATCTCCCTGCTGGTGGGCCTGGCCATCCTGTGGGCGC
>JAHWKH010000453.1 GCA_019347995.1 Gemmatimonadota bacterium
CACGGCGGCTGAAAGGGATGTGCTTGAAACCGCCGACGGTCTTGTGCTCGTACTCGTGGCCCGCGTCGTCCAGTGCCTTCGCCGCGACGCCGCAGGGGTGCTTGACCAGAGGCCCCTTCGCCCCATGTTTGCGGGCCGGGCACGTGTAGAGAATCAGGGCATGGGAGGTCACCCTCACGACCGTACATGGCGATCGGTGGTCGACCCGGCCAGGAAGCCCAGGATCGCCCCGTTGACGGCACCGGGGTCCTCCTCGTGCATCCGGTGGAGGCGGCCGCGATCTCGACCCGTTGCGAGTCGGGCAGCAGCTCGTGCAGGCGGTCGGTCAGCCGCCGGAGGGCGGCCGGACTCCGCTCGCCGGTCAGCAGCAGCGTCGGCGCCTGCACGCCGCGCACGTCGTCCTCGGCGAGGGGAGGGAAGCCGGTGCCCAGCAGCTGGGCGCGCAGGGCACTCAGGTTCTCGCGCAACTGCTGCCTGCGCTCCGGCGGAAGCTGTTCGTAGACCTCCTTGCCCAGCACTCGCGAGCCGAACGTGCGCATCGCCTCCTCGTCGTCACCGCGCCGGAAGGCCCTCTGCGTGGGCGCGATGGTCCCCGCGCCGAACCTGATGATCGCCAGCGCCGTCCGGGGGCGGCGGATGAGAAGCGGCAGGAGCTCGCCAGGGCGCGGCGGCGTGCTGACGAACAGCGAGACCACGGGCGGCTCCTCCAGCACCAGGCTCCGTACGGCCTCCGGGTGGCGAATCGCGGTCAGCAGGCAGATGAACGCCCCCCAGGAGTGGCCCACGAGGTGGGCCGAGGGGGTTCCGATCGCCTGCAGGAAGGAGATCAGATCATCGACGTGGGTGAGCATCTGGTCGTCGATGTCCGGCCCGATGTCCTCGTTGGGGCGCGCGTAGCGGCGGCTGTAGGCGACCGCGCGGTAGGAGGTGCCGAGCGCCGGAACCTGCTGATCCCAGGTGCGCAGATCGCCCCCGCCGTGGACGAAGACCACCGGCTCGCCGTCGCCCTGCTCGCGGTAGGCCAGCCTGAGGCCGTCAACGGTCGCGGTGGAAGGGCTTTCGCGCGTGTGAATCATCACCACTCACCTGGCCACCGCGCACAGGGCGACGCCCGGGATCTCGTAGCCGTTGTCGACCACGCAGCGCTCCAGCGCCGCAGCGCTCTGCGCCTTGACCGCCTCGCGCTCGGCGTCCGGCAGCGCCCGCAGGGCGAGCCCGAGCGGGCCGGCGGTGTCGGCGACGATCTGCACGTACTCGTCGATGGAGGGGATCGCGAAGCGCACCGGTACCTCCTCGGTGCGCACCTCGCTGAACCCCGCCCCTGCGAGCAACGCGGTCGTGCGCTCCCTGCCGGCCAGGGCGAAGATCCCCGGCCCCCCGGGCTCCGGGGGCGCCACGTGGCCGCGCTGGACCAGGGCCATGACGGCGGCGGTGAAGAACGGGTTGCGCTCGGGAGCGCCCCAGACCGCCAGCGTCAGACGGCCTGCGGGGCGCAGCACACGGCGCGTCTCGGCGAGCGCCGCGGCGGGGTCTGCCATCAGCATGTATCCGAACCGGCAGATCACGCCGTCGACCGAATCGGCGTCGAACTCGATCCGCTCGGCGTTCGATCACGCGGTACTCGACGTTGGAGACCCCGAGCTCGGAGCCGCGGCGACGCGCCGCCTCCAGCATCGCCGGGGAGAAGTCGCTGCAGATCAGGCGGCCCTGCTCGCCGACCAGGGCGGCCGCCTCGAAGCCCGTGTCGCCGACCCCGCCGGCGAGCTCGAGCAGCGTGTCGCCCAGTTGCGGCGCGAGCTCGCGGATCAGCCACTCGCGCACGGGCGCCGAGACGCCCTCGATATCCGCGCGCCGGCGCTCCCAGGTCGGCGCGATCGTCTCCGCGACCTCGTAGCTGGCGCCGCGGTAGGCGTCGATCGTCTGACTGGCCATCATGCCGTCCTCACTTGCTCGTGGCCCGACTTGCCGGCCCTCGAGCGGTTGCCTGCTCTGACGGTCTCGACGCTATGACGGCAAGGCCGGCCGAGCCATCGGGAGTTCTCCCCAGGCGACCAGCCCGTGCTCCATCGCGAACAGCGTCGCCGCGGCCCGGGTCGAGACGCCGATCTTCGCGTAGGCATTCTGGACGTGGCGGTCGGCGGTCTTGCCCGAGATCCCCAGCTGCGCAGCGATCTGCTTGGTCTGC
>JAHWKH010000454.1 GCA_019347995.1 Gemmatimonadota bacterium
GTTCAGGGGGACGTCCACCTCCAGCGGGAACGGGAACGGCGGCCGGACGCCGAGGAGGAGGCCCAGCGTCAGGCGGCCCACGCCGAGGCCGGCGAGCCCGCCCAGCAGGGCCAGCGCCATCGACTCCATGAGGAGCTGCCCCACGATGCGCCCGCGGCCCGCGCCCAGGGCCATGCGCACCGCGAACTCCCTGCGGCGGTCCGCGGCGCGGGCCAGGAGGAAGCTCGCCAGGTTCGTGCACGCGATGAGGAGCACGAGCCCCACCACGGCCAGGAGCAGGCCCGCCATGGGTGCGGCGGCCCGGTCGATGGACGGGGCGAAGAGCACGTCGTCCTGCAGGTACGCCACGAAGCCCTCGAAGGCCTCCGGGTCCCGTCCGTCCTCGCGCAGCCGTGCCGCCAGCGCGTCGAGCTCAGCCTCGGCGCGGGCCTTCGTCACCCCCGGCGCAAGGCGCGCCGACAGGTTCATGTTCGACGCCGACGGGTCGTTTCCGCGCAGGTGGTCGTTCATCCCGTAGGGGACGTAGAGCTGGCTCCCGAGGAGGGGGACCGACTTGCCGTCGAAGCCTTCGGCCGCGACGCCCACCACCGTGTACGGCATGGCGTTGACGCGCACCGTTTGGCCCACGATCCCCGGATCGCGGCCGAACGCGCCGCTCCAGGTGTCGTGGTTGAGGATGACCACCGGGACAGCGGCCCCCTCGGCCATCTCCTCCTCGCTGAAGTTGCGCCCGAGCGCCATGGGGACGCGCAGCGTGCCGAAGTAGTCGTCCGCCACCAGCTCGGCGATCGCGCGGATATCCTGCCCGGGCGCCGGCTCCAGCCGCACCGGCGTGACGATGTAGGCGGTGGCGCCCTCGAACGCGTCCAGCTCCCGGATGCGGCCGAAATCGTCGTACGAGAGGGACCAGTAAGGGCGACCCCGCCAGTTCTGGTAGACGTCCACCAGGGTCTCCGGGTCGCCCACCGGCGGGTCGTAGAAGAGCACCCGGTCCACCAGCGAGAAGACAGCGGTGTTGGCGCCGATGCCCAGCGCCAGCGACAGCACGGCCACGAGCGTGAAGCCCGGGGCGGCGGCGAGGCGGCGCAGCGCGTAGCGCAGGTCCTGGAAGAGGTAATCCATGGTGCCGGCCCTCGGGACCGGTCGGGCGGGAGAGCGTCGCGGCGCCCAGCGCCCTTCCAGACGGCGGACCTCGCGACGGAGTCGGAGCGGCCTCAGCAGGAGGAGCTGGCACGCGTACCACAGGTGGGCGGCGGCACGCCCCGAGGAGGCGCGGCGCTCGCGCCACTCCTCCTCCAGGTCGCCGGCCACGGCGTCGCGCAGGTCGGGGGGGAGGAAGGCGCGCAGGAGCGCTTCGAGGGCGCGAGGAGGGCGGCCGCCGCCCGACCCCGGGCCGCCCGGCTCACGCCCCACGCGGCTCCTCCAGCGCGGCGGCGAGCCCCTCGCGCAGCGTCCCGCGCGGCCTCGGAAAGCCCTTGGGCATCGTCCCGGCGTCTCCCGTGATCGTCTCGCCGCCCGGCGCCTCCGGCCGGGTTCTCTGACAAAATCAGATTACCATACGAGGGGAGGGGTTGGCGGGTTTCCACCCGGCCGCCAGGATCCGCATCGGCATGGAACCTGCCTCGCCAAGCGCCTCCCGGCGGGCGAGGTCCCGCGCGCCGCACATCCAGCACGACCTGCGAGTGTCACTGCGCCCCATGGTTTTCCGGTACGACGACCCCGTCGCGAACTCCGTCGAGGGAGGCGGGTCCTCATGAGCGAAGGCAGAGCGAGCGGGCCCGGCGACGCCCCCAGGGCCGATCGACGTGGCTTCCTGCGGCTCGTCACCTTCGCCGCCGGGAGCGTGGCCGCCCTGGCCGCGGCCGTGCC
This sequence comes from Gemmatimonadota bacterium, assembly GCA_019347995.1. The sequence goes on from JAHWKH010000454.1 coordinate 1,870, forward strand.
CTTCGCGGGCTTCATCCTCGCGCCCCTCCGGCGCCGGGACGCGGAGGTCTGGCGCGACATCGGCGCGGCGGACGGCTTCGCGGTGGGCACCACCACCCGCGTCACGTATCCCGACCCCGAACCGGATCCGTGGAGCGGGGTCACGGTGCGCAACGCGGCATGGCTGCGCAGGGAGGGCCCGGAAAGCTTCACCGCGTTCTCGGTCTTCTGCACCCACACGGGGTGCCCCGTACGCTGGCTCGAGGACGCGGAGCTGTTCCTGTGCCCGTGCCACGGCGGCGCCTTCGACCGGAGCGGGGGGGTAGCCTCGGGTCCT
>JAHWKH010000455.1 GCA_019347995.1 Gemmatimonadota bacterium
AGGTCCGACAGCACCTGGACCTCCGAGGCCGTGAGGCCTGCGTCCCGCACCAGCGCGGCGGCACGCGCGACGGCGGCGGGAAGGTCCGAGGCCGCGGCGCTCACTTCCGTCTCGCGCACCCGCCGCCGGGCCGCCACGGCGTCGCCCGGCGTCACCACGTCCCAGGGCTCCCCGGCCCGCACCACCCAGACCCGGTCGTCGGGGCCGGCGAGGTCGAGCGTGCGCTCGGCCAGTGCCTTCAGCCGGTCGAGGACGCGCTCCTCGCCCTGCACCCGCGAGGCGCTCAGGGAGTTGTCCAGGACGATGGCCAGCGCCGTGGGCTCGTGGGCTCCGCCGGCGCCGCGCAGGAACAGTCGCGCCCCGGCCAGGACCAGGAGGAGCATCACGGCGACGCGCAGGAGGAGGAGCAGAAGCTGCCGGAAGCGGATCCGGCGAGCGTGGTCCCGCTCCGTCCTCAGCAGGTAGCGCAGGGCGGGGAACGCCACCCGCCGGCTCTCGTGGCGCTGGACCAGGTGCAGGAACAGCGGCACGGCCACGGCGAGGGCGGCCAGCAGGACGAGGGGGCTGAGGAATCCCACTCCGTCAGCCCAGCCTCTCGCGCTTGCGGAGGTATTCCCGGAGCGGTCGGCTCAGGGGCGCATCGGTGTCCAGCACCACGTAGTCGATGCCGTGGGGGCGCGTGGCCCGCTCCCATTCCACCAGGGCCTGCTTCACGGCGTCACGGTACTCCTCCCGTACGTCGGCCACGCTCACCTGCAGCTCCTGGCCGCTCTCGGGATCGAAGAAGCGGGCGTCGGACGTGGCGGGCAGCTCCCGCTCCCCCGGGTCGATGAGGTGGAAGACCAGGACCTCGTGACCCTGGTGCCGAAGGTAGCGCAGGGCCGTGCGCGTGGTCTCCGGATCCACGAGGAGGTCGGAGAACAGCACGACCAGCCCTCGCCGACGCAGGCGGGTGGCCAGGTCGCGCAGCGCGGTCTGCGCCTCGCTGCCTCCCCCGGCCTCGAGCGTGCCCATGCGCCGGACGATCTCGTGCCACTGGCGCCGTCCTCCCCGGGCCGAGGCGTGCTGGATCACCTGGTCGTGGAACGCCGCCATCCCCACCGAGTCGCCCTGGCGCGTCAGGAGCAGCGCCAGCGACGCGGCCAGTTGCCGGGCGAACCAGAGCTTCGACGGCAGCCCGCCCCGCACGTCCGAGCTCCAGTCCATGGAGGCGCTCAGGTCGAGGAGGATCGTGGCACGGAGATTGGTCTCCTCCTCGAACTGCTTCACGTAGTAGCGGTCGGAGCGCCCGAACATCCGCCAGTCCACGAAGCGGAGGTCGTCTCCCGGCTGGTACATCCGGTGCTCCGCGAACTCAACGCTGAAGCCGCGATGCGGCGAGCGGTGCAGCCCCGTGAGCAGCCCCTCGACCACCCGGTTCGCCACGAACTCCAGCCCGCCCAGCGCCGCCAGATGCCGGGGCGAGAGGAGGTCGGCGCGGCCGTCCTGCAGTGCCGAGGTGTACGCTTTCTCGTTCATCTCCGGAAGGTATTGGAAGGCGCGGGAAAGGGGAAACCCGATCGGTCGCTTCGCTCCCTTTCGACCGCGGCGCTGCGCGCCGGCTTTCGACCGCGCGCTGCCGCGCGCTTTCGATCGGTCGGGCCTTCGGCCCTCCCTGTTCGGGGTGAAGCGTCACCCGCTACGGCGGCATGCGCGAGAGAATCGTGCGGCCGCCGGGTCGACGCCGCGCTTCAGCGCGGTCGCCGCGCGCTCGCGCGGCGATCGACCCCCCGCGCAGCGGGGTCCTCGACGGAGCGTAGCGACGTCCGAGGATCGACCCCCGCGCCAGCGGGTCCCGAGGGAGCGAAGCGACCGAAGGGATCGGCCTTCGCCCCTTCCCGACCCGCCAGACCCGTTGTTGTCCGCCCTCGCCGATTCCTCTACCTTCCGCCCCTCGCGCAGACCTCGACGTCTTCCTCGTCGCCCCCAAGGGCCCGGGAAGCGCGCTTCGCTCCCTCTACGAGCAAGGCAAAGGGATGATCGCGCGGTGGGCCGTCGCGCAGGACGCGAGCGGTTCGGCGCGAGGGCTGGCGCTGGCCTATGGCCGCGCGATCGGCTGCGCCCGGGCGGGGTTGATCGGCTCGACCTTCGCCGAGGAATGCGAGGCGGACCTGTTCAACGAACAGGCGGTCGTGTGGGGC
>JAHWKH010000456.1 GCA_019347995.1 Gemmatimonadota bacterium
CCACCGGGATGTGGGTGAACTTCCGCGTCGCGGACGGCCAGGAGGCCGGTGCCCAGGGCTTCTCCACGATGTGATCGCTCCGCCGGGCCGATTCCCCGGTCCGGCAGCCGATGACGCGACCGCCCGGTCCCCCCATGTGTGGGAGGCCGGGCGGTTTCGTTCCAGGGCCCACGCGGCTCCGCTGGGGTCCTCCGATGCGAGGGCGCCGCGCTAGGGCGCGACCTCTCCGCCCTGGCCGTACGGCCCCCGCAGGTGCACCGGATCGCGCTGCACCTTCTTCGCCCGGAGGTTCAGCGTCTCCACGAAGACCGAGAAGCCCATGGCGACGTAGATGTAGGCCTTGGCGATGTGCTGGCCCAGGCCCTCGGCCACCAGCGTCATGCCGATGAGGAGGAGGAAGGAAAGGGCCAGCATCTTCACGGTGGGGTGGCGGTGCACGAAGTCGCTGATCCAGCCGGCGGTGAGCATCATGATGCCGATGGCGATGACCACGGCGGTCACCATCACCCCCAGGTCGTCGGCCATCCCCACCGCCGTGATCACCGAATCCAGCGAGAACACGAGGTCCAGCAGCGCGATCTGGACGATGACCGAGATGAACGTCGCCCGCACCTTCCGCTCCACCTCCTCCGGGCCCTCTCCCTCCAGCTTCTCGTGGATCTCCCGGGTCGCCTTGAAGATCAGGAAGAAGCCGCCCCCCAGCAGGATGAGGTCGCGTCCGCTGAAGCCGTGGCCGAACAGCTCGAACAGCGTCGACGTCAGGCGCATGATCCAGGCGATGGAGAACAGCAGCAGGACGCGCATCACCAGCGCGACGGCGAGCCCCACCTGGCGGGCGCGAGCCTGACGCCGCGGCTCCACCTTCTCCGCCAGGATGGAGATGAAGACGATGTTGTCGATGCCGAGGACGATCTCCAGCACCGTGAGGGTGCCCAGGGCGATCCACGCCTCCGGGTTCGTGATCCAGTCCATGCAGGCATCCGTAGGAGGAGGATAGGGGGGCGCCGCGTTCGACCGATCACACTACATGCCGGCCGCCGCGGCTCCAACCCGGGAGCGGCTGCCGGCGTCCCAGAAACGTCGAAAGCACATGATCCGCCATGGGGGAGCGAGAATGGACCAGCTCGCGCAGGACGTCCGCTACGCCGTTCGCCAGCTCGCGCGACACCCGGGATTCGCGGCCGTCCTGGCCCTGACCCTGGCGCTGGCCATCGGCGCCAACACAGCCGTGTTCAGCGTGGTCCACGGCGTCCTGCTGCGGCCGCTCCCGTATCCGGACCAGGACCGCCTCATGATGGTCTGGACCCAGTTCCCCTCCATGGAGCTGCTCGAGTTCCCGGCCTCCGGGCCCGAATATTTCGAGTATCGCGACCAGAACCGCTCCTTCGAGCACCTCGCCGCCTACAACCCCGGCGCCCACACCCTCACGGGAGACCAGGATCCGGAGCGGGTGCAGGGCGTCTTCACCACGTGGGAGCTGTTCCCGGCGCTGGGGGTCGACGCCCTGGTCGGCCGGACGTTCGGGGCCGAGGAGGACGTCCCCGATGCGCCCGTGGTGCTCCTGTCCCAGGGCCTCTGGGAGCGGCGTTACGGAGCCGACGCCTCCATCGTCGGACGGGACATCCTCGTGAACGGGCAGCCGCGCACCGTGCTGGGCGTGCTCCCAGCGCACGTGCGCTTTCCCACGCCCGACACCGAGCTCTGGCTTCCCATGGGGCTCGATCCCGCCGACCCCGGCGGGCGGGGCAGCCATTTCCTCACCCTCATGGGCAAGCTCCGCCCCGGCGTCACGCACGCGTCGGCGGCGACCGAGCTGGAGGCGCTCCAGGCCCGCTGGGCCGCCGACCCCGCCAACCAGCACGAGTGGAACGGCGCCGGCCATCCGGCGGTGCTCGAGCCCCTCACGGACGAGATCGTGGGCGACGTGCGGCGCTCGCTGCTGGTGCTCATGGGCGCCGTGGGGGTCGTGCTCCTCATCGCGTGCGCCAACGTGGCCAACCTGCTGCTGGTGCGGGGGGAGGGCCGCCAGCGCGAGCTCTCGGTGCGTTCGGCCATCGGGGCCGGCCGGGCCCGCATCGTGCGCCAGCTCGTCACCGAGAGCGTGATCATGGCGGCGGTGGGCGGGCTCGCGGGCCTCGCCCTGGGCTGGGTCGGGGTGGGCGCCCTGCGCGCCGTGGC
>JAHWKH010000457.1 GCA_019347995.1 Gemmatimonadota bacterium
TCGTCGCCATCGCGGTGGCCCTCATGGCCACCCAGGGCCTCCAGCCCTTCGGCCAGACCACGGTCAACGGCCTCGTCTCAGCCTCGTACTTCGCGCTGGGCGCCGTGGGCCTGACCCTGGTCTACGGGACCTTGAAGCTGGTCAACTTCGCCCACGGCGATCTGCTGACACTGGGCGCCTACGTGGCCTTCGTGGCCAACGTCTCCATGGGGCTGCCCATCCTCGTGGCGGTCCTGGGCGCCGTGGTCGGCGTCGCCGGGTTCGGCGTGGCCAGCGAGCGGGTCATGTGGCGGCCCATGCGCGCCAAGGGCGCCGGCCTGCTGCAGCTGCTGATCATGGCCGTGGGTCTGGCCTTCGTGATCCGCTACACGATCCAGCTCTTCGCCGGGACCCAGCCGCGCTCCCTGGACGTCGACATCACGTCCTCGACGTCGTTCATCGGGCTGACCATCGGCCAGACGCAGCTCATCGTGGTCATCGTCGGCTTCACCGTGCTGCTCGCGGTGGGGGCCATGCTGCGCTTCACCTCGCTGGGCAGGCAGATGCGCGCCCTGGCCGACAACTTCGAGCTGGCCGAGGTGGCGGGCATCGACACCGACCGGGTGGTGCTGGCCACGTGGATCTTCGCCGCCGGGCTGGCCGGCCTGGCCGGCGTGCTCTACACGTCGGCCATCGGCAACATGACGCCCAACCTGGGCTTCTTCCTGCTGCTGAGCCTGTTCGCGGCGGTGATCCTGGGGGGGATGCTCTTCCTGGCGGTGGTCCTCCTGGGCGCCATCTCCTTCACGCGCCTGCCTGTCGACCTGCTCCCCGACGTCAGCTATCCGCGGCTGGTGGTCTACACGTCGTATCCGGACGTGGCGCCCTCCGAGGTGGAGCGGCTCGTCACCGAGCGCGTGGAGGCCGAGGCGGCGGCGGTCCCGGGCGTCGAGCGGGTCACCTCGGTCTCGCGGGAGGGCGTGAGCCTCGTGACGCTGCGCTTCGCCTGGGGCACCGACATGGACTTCGCCATGCTCGGCGTGCGCGAGCGCCTGGACAACCTGAGAGACGCCCTGCCCGAGTCGGCCACCCGGCCGCGCATCCTGCGCGTCGATCCCGAGTCCGAGCCGGTCATGGCCCTCTCGGTGGCCGGTGCCGGCGACCTGTGGCGCACGAAGGAGCTGGCCGAGACGGTCTTCCGGCGGCGGCTCGAGCAGCTCGACGGCGTGGCCCGGGCCGCCGTGACGGGGGGGCTGGACCGGGAGATCCAGGTCGAGGTGGATCCGGAGCGCCTCCGGGCCTACGGCCTCACGCTGGCCGACGTTGCGGAGGCGCTGGAGGGAGCGAACGTGAGCGCGCCGGGAGGCACCATCCTCCAGGGCCGCTACCGCTATCCCCTGCGCACGCTGGGCGAGTTCGTCACGGTCGAGGAGATGGGCGGCGTGGTGCTGGAGCGAGGGGCCGCCGCCGGCGACACGGCGACGAGCGCGCGCGGCACGGTGCGGCTGTCGGACGTGGCCCGCGTGGTGGACGGCTTTGCCGACCGCCAGGCCATCGCCCGCATGGACGGCGTGGAGGCGGTCGGCCTGCTGGTCTTCAAGGAGAGCGGCGCCAACACGGTGGCCGTGGCCGAGGCCGTGGAGGGGGTGCTGGAGCAGCTGAGGCTCGAGTACCCGTCGGTGTCGGTGGCCGTGGCGTCGAGCCAGGCGGGATTCATCGCCGAGTCCATCGCCAACGTCGTCCAGGCGCTGGTGCTGGGAGGGCTGCTGGCCTTCCTGGTCCTCGGCTCCGTGGCGTGGACCCAGCGGCGCGTGCGCTGGGCGGTGCGCGGACTGGTGCTGGGCGCCTTCGTGGTGTGTCTGGCCGGCCTGGTCACGCGGCTGCTGCCCGAGGTCTGGCCCCTGGCACCCGATCTCGCCACGGGGCGACTGAGCTTCCCTGTGACCTATTGGAACGCCCTGGGCCTGGTGGCCGTGCTGGGCATGATCGCGGCGTTCTCCATGTCCAGCGACGCAGAGGAGCCTCCGCTCGGCCGGATCCTGGGCGCGGCCGCGCTCCCCGTCCTCGCCACCGCGCTGCTGTTGACCTTCTCGCGCGGGGCGATCCTGGCCGGGGCGGCGGGACTGCTGGTCGCGGTGGCTGCGGGCCGGAGCCGGGGGCTGCTTGCCGCGCTTCTGGTCGGTGTCCCGTCGGT
>JAHWKH010000458.1 GCA_019347995.1 Gemmatimonadota bacterium
CCCCCCCGGGGGAGGGTGGGGAGGCCCCCACCCGCCGGGCGGCGGTGGGCGCCCCTGCGGGGGGGGTTGCGCGTGGGGTTGAACTGCCTTCGGGTCTCCGGGGCCGGCGCGTGCTCCCGGGCGCCGGCCGGCCCGGCCGAGGGGCCCCTGGCCGGGGACCGCCTCGAGCTCGAGGTGATCCTGGACGACGGCCGCCGGCTCGCCTCGGAGGCGGCGGTGCCAGGGGACTTCCGGGTGGTCGGGGTGGAGGGCGGCGTCTGCGCCCTCCCCGCCCGCGCGGCCATGGAACTGCGCTGGACACGCTCGCAGGGGGCGTGGGCCTACTTCGTGGAAGCCCTGGTGAGCGGCCTTCCGCCCCACTTCGACGTGGAGGTCGACGACCCGCTCCACCTCCTCGGCCTCGCCGTCTCGGACGCCGACACCAGCCTCGTCTTCCCCCGGGAGGCGGGGGTGTTCGCCCGGGCCGAGCTGGCCCGCCCGGTGGCCCTGTACCTCCAGGAAGGCCTGCCGCCCGGAGCCTCGGCCGCCCTCACCGTCACGGCCGCCGACCGGAACTGGCTGAACTGGGCCCGCGGCGGCAGCTTCAATCCCTCGGGCCAGGTGCGCGTGCCCAGCGTCCGGGGGGAAGGTGGCACCGGCGTCTTCGGCGCCGCCATCGTGCGGCGCTTCGGCGTGGTGACCCGTCCGGTGGACGAGCCATCCTCCTATTCGCCCTGTCCGCGCCCGTCTCCCTCCCCGACCCCCTTGCAGCCATGAGCGTCCGCGCCGCCGTCATGCCCGCCCCCGACGTGCCCGTAGAGGTGCGCTCGCTCCCCGACCCCGTCCTGGAGCCGGGCAGCGTCCTCCTGGAGACCGTCGCCAGCGAGGTGTGCGGCACGGACGTCCACCTCCACCACGGCCGCCTGGCCGGCGTGCCGTACCCCCTCCTTCCCGGCCACGTGAGCGTGGGGCGCGTGCTGGAGTCGCGCGGGGTGGAACGCGACGCCCTGGGCGCGCCGCTGGCGGTGGGCGACGTGGTCACGTTCTACGACGTCCACGAGGTGTGCGGCGCCTGCTGGCACTGTCTCGTGGCGCGCCAGCCGAACCGCTGTCCGAGCCGGCGCGTGTACGGCATCACGTACGGCGTGGACGACGGGCTCCTGGGAGGCTGGGCCGAGCGCATCCACCTGAAGCCCGGCGTGAGGATCGTGAAGCTGCCGGAGGGGCTGGACGCCGACGACGTCATCGGCGGCGGGTGCGGCCTCTTCACCGGCTTCGGGGCGGTGGAGCGGGGCGAGCCCGCCATGGGCGACACGGTCCTGGTGCAGGGGGCCGGTCCCGTGGGGCTGTCGGCGGCGGCCTTCGCGCATCTCCGTGGTGCCGGTCGGGTGCTGGTGGTGGGAGCGCCGGGGGATCGACTGGCGCTGGCGCGGCGCATGGGCGCCGACCTCACCCTGGACGTCACCGCCACCGACGAGGCCGAGCGGGCCCGCGACCGGCTGCTGACCTACATCGAGCGGGTCGGCAAGGTCGGGCGCCGCTTGGCCGCCCGCCGCGAGGAGGCCGAGGAGGCGCTGGCCCGGCGCAGCGAGCAGCGCGAGGCGCTGGCGCGCCGCGCCTATGCGGCGCGCTCGGGCGCGGAGCGGGTGGACGGCCGTCTGGAGCGGGTGCGCGCGCTGTGCGAGGAGATCGCCGAGCGTGCCGAGGGCCGTCGGGCACAGCTGCGCGCCCTGGCGGCGGCAGCGCAGCACGACGTCCCCGACGAGGCCGGGCGTGGGCGCATCGAGGCGCTGGAGGCCGCGCTCGAGATGGCGCACGAGATCGCCCGCTTCCCGCAGGAAGCCATGCTGGCCGACCGCCGCTCGATCATCGAGAACCAGGGCGCATCCATCCGCGACGGCCTGCGCCGCGAGTGGGCGAACGGCATCGATTCCGCTATAAACCAGGGGACGACCGGCGCCGGCCGCTTCGCCGAGGTGCGGGACGCGGCCCGTGCCCTCCTGCCCGCGTTCGACCCGGGGGGCGACCCGGCGGACGCCATGGCGCCGGCGGAGCTCCGCTTCTACGGCGGATTCGCCTTCCGCGACGACCACGTCGCATCCGACGTGTGGGAGGGATTCCCACCCGCCCTCTTCCAGCTCCCCCGTCTGGAGATGATGGGCGAGGTGGGCGGCGACGCCCGACTGACGATCCG
>JAHWKH010000459.1 GCA_019347995.1 Gemmatimonadota bacterium
GGGCCGTCTCGATTCCGGGAATCCCGGATCGGGGAAGGGCTTCGGCCGCGCGGCCGGGTGGGGGATGGCGCGGAGAAGCCGAGCCCCTACAGGTGGCCGCTTCCCCGCGGGACGTCCACCCGCCCCGCGACCCCGGTCCAGCGCACGCTCCCGCTGCCGTCACGCTCCACCACGAAGTCGCCTCCCACCTCGCGGACCCGGATGGATCCGGATCCATCTCGCAGCACCCGCACGTCGCCCTCCACGTCGGTGGCTTCCACGGACCCGGAGCCGTCGGTGAGCGTCACCGATCCGTCCACGTCGGTGAGGTCGATGCCGCCCGAGCTGTCCGCGATCTCGAGATCGCCGCCGATGTCCGCCAGGCGCAGCCCGCCCGAGCCGTCCTGGACCCGCACGGCGCCGTTGATGGCGCGGATCTCCAGCTCCCCGGACCCGTCGACCATCGCCAGGCGCCCGGTGCCGCTCACCCACGCCTCGCCGCTGCCGTCCCGCAGGGTGGCGGGCATGTCCAGGGGGACGCGCACGACCAGGTCGATGCGCGCGTAGCGCTCGCCGCGGACGGACCGTCCCGGCTCCGGATATCGGGTGCGCACCACGATCCCGTCACCGGTGCGCTCCAGCGTGGCCTCCAGGTCGGCGAGCCACTCCTCCCGGGACGCGCACTCGCGGACCTCCATCTCCACCGCTGGGAGACCCCGCACGCCCTCCACGCTCAGGGAGCCTGAACCGGCGTCCACGTCCAGGAGGAGCCCTGCGTCGGCCGGAACCTGCAGGCGCTCGTCGTGGGAGAAGCGGCACGGCTGCGGATCGCCCATGGCGAGGACGGCCACGCGGGAGGATCGTGCCGGTCGGGACGGCCTTCCCGGCGCCCGGGGAGCGGCGGGCGCCATCTCCGGCCGCCGCACGTGGGGGGCCGCAGACGCCACCGGCGGCGCGGGGGCGCGCGGCGTCGGTACCGCCTCGACGCTCACGATACGGTGGACCCGCACGTCCGCGTTCTCGTCCTGTGCCACCATGGTACGGTAGAGGAGGGGCGACAGCGCCCCCGGGACGGCGACGCCGAGGACGAGCAGGCGCAGGGAGCTCCGCATGGCACTTCTCCTGTGGGTCCGGTGACAGCCCGGCGGTGCCGGACGATACTTCTTTCCTATAGGCTTCCACCCTGTAAGGACGGGTGAGGCCGCGCGGAAGTTGCAGCACCCGACACCGCCCCCGTGGTCCTGGTGGCGTCCGGACGCCCGATGTATCTCCGACGCCGGTCCGATTCACGATGGAGACGAGCCCTTGAAGTTCCTGGCCGCCGCAGTCCTCGCCGTTCTCGCCGCCGCCCCTGCCCTCCAGGCCCAGGAGCCCCCCGACGACAGGCCGTCGCCCGGGCGGCCGCCCGCGACCGCCGAGGCCCGGGTTGGCTGGGAGTACCGGAGCGAGGCGCCGGCGCTGGGGGCGGCCCTGCGCTTCCCGCTCGTCGGTGCCCGGGGCGACCTGGTGGCCGGGGGAGACGTGGTCTTCCACGACGGCCTCACCGAGGTCCAGGGGCGCGTGGACGCCGTGGTCGCCTTCGGGCGCAGCACCGGGCTCGTCATCGGAGGTGGTCCGCTGGTGCTCCGGTCGATCTACCAGGCCGGCGCCGAGCCGGAGGCCCGCACCACCGTGGTCGACTATCCCGCGATGGTGAAGCGCGACGAGGCTCTGGAGAAACACCGCATGGAGCTGCTGAAGGTGATGAGCGGCGCGACCAAGTCCGGGACAGATTACAGCGAGGAAGAGGCGGAGGAAGAGCCCGAGAGCGACGAGGAGGGCGAGCCGGAAGAGGCGGCGGAGACCGAAGAGCCCGGTGCCGAAGCGGAGGAGGAGCCGGAGGAGGACCTGGCGATTCCGACGATCCCGAAGGAGCGTCTACAGCGCAACAAGAGCGAGTACGCGGAGCAGGAGATCCGGATCCGCGACGTCGGGGCCACTACGCTGCTCGGCCCGGAGGTCTACTGGCTGTAGCTGGGTGACCAGGGCAATCAGGTTCCGCTGCTCGCCCGGTCGGATTCCGCGACCGAAAACGCCGCGGCGCTTCGGGTCGGCGGGACCTACACGGTGGTGGGGCGCCTGCACGCGATGTCGGATTCCGTTGCGGCGGCATGGGCTGCCGCGGGCGCGTTCACCGACGAG
>JAHWKH010000045.1 GCA_019347995.1 Gemmatimonadota bacterium
TGGCGGCCACGGGCCCGTCGTCGACCTGGCGGACGCCCGTGATCTCGCACGGCCCCGTGAGGGGAGGGCACGTCCCCACCGCCGCCGAAACGGCGCCGGGCAGGCCCGCGAGGCGCTCGAGGAGCGCGGCCTCGAACGCGCGCCCTTCGTCGTCGGAAGGGCCCGGGCCACGGTCGAAGCGGACGGTGAGGACGTCCTCCGCCGTGAAGCCCACGTCCACGCCCGCGAGGCGGCCGTAGCTGGCGGCCATCAAGCCCGCGCCGGCGAGCAGGACCAGCGTGATGGCGAGCTGCCCCGCGACCAGGAGGGCGCGCGCGCCCTCACCCGCGGTCCGTGGCCCCACGGCTCCGCGCGAGCCCGCCCGCAGGTCCTCCGTCAGGTCGGCGCGTGTGGCCGCGCGCGCCGGCAGGGTCCCGAACACGACCCCGGTCCCGAGGGCGAGCAGCGCGCCCGCGGCGAGCACCGTTCCGTCCACCGCCAGGGCGTCGGGGTTCATGTACTGGAGCCCGCGGCTCCCCGACGTGCCGAGGGCGCCGCGCACGGCCGCGGCCACGGCGCCCTCGGCGGCCAGCGCCACCAACAGGCCGACGGCGCCGCCCGCCCCGGCCAGCAGGAGGCTCTCCACCAGGTGCTCCCTCACCAGCCGGCCACGGCCGGCCCCGAGCGCGGCACGCACCGCGACGTCCCCGCGCCGCGCCGACGCCCTCGCGAGGAACAAGCCCGCCACGTTCGCGCACGCGACCAGCAGGAGGAGGAGACCCCCGGCCGAAACGGCGGCGACGGCCAGGCGGGTGACCGGGTTCACGCGCGCCCGCAGGAAGGGCACCACGGTCGCGCCGTGGAGCGGCGCGCTCGAGCCGGGGATCAGGCTCTCCTGCTCTCCGCGCGACGTGTACCCCGCCGGCCCCGGGAACGCCTCGGTCAGCGCCGGGCCGACCCCCGCCATCTCCGCACGGGCCCGCTCGAGGCCGACCCCCGGCGCCAGCCGCCCCACCGCCCAGATCCCGTGGGCCCAGGAAGCCCTCAACCGGTTGCTACCCATAGCCGCCAGCCCCGCCATGGGCACCCACAGGTCGGCCCCGCCGGTGAGGCCCGCGAAGCCCGGCGGCAGCACGCCCACCACCTGCAGTGACGCGTCGTCGAGGGTGAGGCTCCGTCCCGCCACGCCCGGGTCCGCCCCGAAACGGGTCGTCCAGAGCGCATGCGAGAGGAGCGCCACGGCCGCCGGCGCGGGCGGCTCCTCCGACGCGTCGAAGAGGCGTCCCAGGGCAGGCCGCACGCCCACGATCCCCAAATAGGCGGGTGAGACGAACTCGACGCCCACCCGGGCCGCGTCGCCGGCTCCCGTGAGCGTGTGGGTGCGCAGCATGTAGGCCCCCATGGGGTCCACCGAGGCGATCCGTTCCCGCGCCAGCTCGAACTTCGGGTAGGACCACGGCATGGTGTCGGCGGGCGCGTCGGGATCCAGTGCCATCAAGAGGTCCACCGTGACCAGCCGGTCCGGGTCGGGGTACGGCGAGGCCTCCACGAGCGCGGCGTACAGCGCGCTGTAGAGAGCCGTGTTCGCGCCCACCCCGAGACCCAGCACGAGCACGGTCACGACCGTGAAGCCCGGTGCCCGGACCAGCCTCCGTGCCGCCGCCCGAAGATCTTGCGCCCATCCGCCCATGCTCCCCCCCTCCTGTCTGCGCTCCCAGTACGCGTGCGCCACGCCGCCGAGGGCGAAGCGCACCAGCCGCGCGGCCGGCGTCCCGCGCCGGCGCAGCGCCCACAGCTCCCCCAGCCACTCCTCCCTCCACGCCGACCGCTCCCGGAAAGGCACGACGCGAGCGGCGGCCTTCAGGATCCATCGGCAGAGGCGCCCCACGAGCCCGTCCACTCCCGGCCCCCCGTCCGGTCGCGGCCCGCTCATCCCCTGCCCTCCGCCAGCCGGTCCGCCGCCGAGCCCAGCTCCCGGAAGCGCTCCAGCGCCTCCTCCATGACCCGGTGGCCGGCCGGCGTGAGCTCGTAGTACCGCCGGCGCGGGCGGCGCTCGGCCTCGGCCACCTCCGGGTCCTCCCAGCGGCCGGTGACGTGCCCTCGCCGTTCCAGGCGGCGCAGGACCTTGTAGACCGAGCCGCTTCCGACGTCCGTGGCGTCGACGATGTCGGCGCCGTAGCGGTGCCCGTCGGCGACGGCGCGCAGCACGGCGGCGGTGACGAATCCGATGGAGCGGGGGCTCACGCGGGAATCTCCGTGAAAGGGTCGCGTCCATTGTCCACTATCTGACACTTCTGGGGATGGGACGCTTCAGGTTGCCTCGGGGGTTGCCGGGGCGGTACTCGAAGTCGCCGGAGCGGGCGCGCGACGCGCCGGTCAGCGCTCCTCGCCGCCGGGGTCGGTGGGCGGCGTCGCCTCGATGGCGCGCCGGTTCCTGAAGCGCTCCACGCCGTAGACCAGCTCCCGGGCGATCTTGGCGCCGAGCCAGCAGGCCGCCACCACCGTCGCGATCCAGCCGCCCAGCACGAGTTCGCGGGACGGCTGGATGACGAGCCAGATCCAGCCCGCCAGGAGCACGGCGATCACCACCCCCGCGATCCAGCCGATGCGCGACGCGCGGCTGCGGGCGATGGCGCGGCACTCCTCGCACCACAGTAGGCGGTCGAGGTCCGTGCGATGCCACGTCCGCAGGCAGCGGACGCAGGTGAGCTCCTCCTCCGGGTAGCGGGCCCACCACGTGGGCCGCTTGCCCTCCCGATTCCCGCCGGGGGCGAACCCGCTCACGGCCGCCTCAGCCCTGGCCGATGGCCCGGACGATGGCGTCGGTGAACGCCACGGTGCCCGCGTCACCTCCCATGTCGCGGGTCCTGGCCTCTCCGGACTGCACCACCCGGTCGAGGGCCGAGCGGATCCGGTCGGCGGTGGCCGCCTGGTCCAGGTGATCGAGCATGAGACACGCCGACAAGAGGAGCCCGGTGGGGTTCGCCACGCCCTGCCCGGCGATGTCGGGCGCCGTGCCATGGACGGCCTCGAACATCGCCGCGTCCTCCCCGATGTTTCCGGCGGGCGCGAAGCCGAGCCCGCCGACGAGGCCGGCCATCTGATCGGAGAGGATGTCGCCGAACATGTTCTCCATCACCAGGACGTCGAACCGGTAGGGATCCAGGACCAGCCACATGGCGGTGGCGTCGATGATGCGGTCCTCCCATTCGATGTCCGGATACTCCTCGCACACCTCCCGGGCCACGTCCAGGAGGAGCCCCTGGGTGTACTTGAGGATGTTGGCCTTGTGCGCCAGCGTCACCTTCTTGCGTCCGTTCCTGCGCGCGTACTCGAAGGCGTAGCGCACGATGCGCTCGGCCCCGAAGCGGGTGACGATCATCACCGACTCGGCGGCGGCGCGGGGGTCGCCCTCCATCCCGATGTAGTGCTCGACGCCCACGTAGAGCCCCTCGGTGTTCTCCCGGATGAGGACCAGGTCGATGTCCTCGTAGCGGCCACCGGGCACGATCGTGCGGGTGGGACGGACGTTGGCGTAGAGGTCGAACTCCTTCCTCAGTGCCACGTTGATGGAGCGGAAGCCCGTCCCGGAGGGCGTCGTGAGCGGTCCCTTCAGCACCACCCGGTTCGCGCGGATGGAGTCGAGGGTCTCCTCGGGGAGCGGATTGCCCTTCTTCTCCAGGGCGTCGATGCCCGCGAGCTGCTCCTCGTACTCCAGATCCGCGCCGGCGGCCTCGAGCACCTTCAGGGTCGCCTCGGTCACCTCGGGGCCGATCCCGTCCCCGGGGATGACGGTGATGGTCGTGGCCATCCTCGATCCTTTCATGGAACGGCGCCGCCGCGGAGCTCCGTCAGCGGGCCGTGAATGAGCTGTTGTAGGTGTACTCCGTGTGGTCCTCGCCCCAGCTGACGAGGTCCTCGAGAAGCGTCGGCTTCTCGGTGCCGTCGCGTCGCGCCCTGCCGGCGATGTTCAGCGCCCGCCGCCAGGTGAGGTCGTTCAGGGCGCTGCGGTGGAGCGTGGCGCTGGCGACCTCGCGTCCGCCGGCGGTCACCGTGGTCACCCGCACCGCGGCCAGCCCGGGATAGTCGACGAAGAGATCGCGCGTGCCCTCGCTGAAGAGGAGGACGTAGGGCCCCACCTTCGCCCATAGCCGGCCGCCGCGGCGCAGCTGGGCCGCCGACTGGACCGCCCGGACCACCGCCACGTTGCCGTCCACCTCGACGTCGAGGTCACCGGAATAGGTGTAGCGCGCCTCCACCTCCGGCGCCGTCGGCGCCGGAAGCCGCTCCTCCTCTTCGCATCCCGTCGTGGCCGTGACGAGGAGGGCCGCCAGAAGCGTCCCCGCCGTCCTCCGGATCCCGCGTATCATCGCTCTCGACTCCTGTGGATCCCATCATCGCCAGCGCCAGCGCGTCGACGGCGGCCGCCAGCGCCGCCGGGCTGCCGGCCACGCCCAGTCCTTCCACGACTCCCGACCAGAGCACGCCTCCGCTGCGCACGTCCACCAGGGCCGCCACGATCTCCACTCCCGCGGGCACCGAATCGGCCGCCGGCCGGGCCCGCACGGCCACCGGCAGGAAGGCCGCCGCGGCGTCGGTCAGCGCCGCCATCCTGCGGAGCTCCCCGTAGAGGGGGTCGCCGATGCGGCGCACCTCCGCCTGCAGAAACATGCCGACGGGGAGCGCGTCGGGGTTCGCCTGCAGCCCGGGGGAGCGCTCCAGGGCCCGGCGGAGCTCCGCCGGCAGGATCCAGGAGACCCGCTCGCCCCGAGACTCGAGGCCGAAGGCGAGCTCCGCGTCCACGTCTCCGGAGACGCCCCGCACCGTCTGCGCCGGCAGCACCAGGACCCGGGCGCCGTCCAGCGACACCGCCGGACCCGACGTCCAGCCGGGCCGCGGCGGACCCTCGGGCCCGGCCGACGCGCAGCCGCCGGCGATGACGGCCGCGACCAGCACCAGCCGGAGACGAACGGCCGTCGGACGGAAGCGAGCGGGTTCCATGAAGCCCTGAACCTACCCCCCCGGGCTCCGGAGGTACAGCCGCCGGTGTTCCGCCGAGCCGCCCTGCGCGGCCCCTGGAGATCGTCCTATCCGGGCGAACGCCCGCCGACGCCGCTGGCGGCGCCCCCCGCACCCTTCTCCCGCGGCTCCAGGTCCAGCGAGACCGAATTGATGCAGTAGCGCAGCCCGGTGGGCTCGGGGCCGTCGGGGAAGACGTGTCCCAGGTGGGCGTCACAGCGCGCGCACACGACCTCGGTGCGCCGCATTCCGAAGGTGGTGTCCTCCTGCTCCCGGATGCGTCCCCGGTCCAGGGCCTCGTAGAAGCTGGGCCAGCCGCACCCCGCGTCGAACTTGGTCTGCGAATCGAAGAGCTCCGTGCCGCAGCCGCGGCACCGGTAGGTTCCGGCGGTCCGGGTGTCCCAATACGCGCCGGTGAAGGCCCTCTCCGTGCCCTTCTGCCGCATGACCCGGTACTCCTCCGGGGTCAGCTCCTCGCGCCACTGCTCGTCTGTCTTCTCGTGCCGCTCGGGCATCGTCTCCTCCGCTGCTGAT
Source organism: Gemmatimonadota bacterium (assembly GCA_019347995.1). The sequence goes on from JAHWKH010000045.1 coordinate 5,533, forward strand.
CTCGGGTCTCGCCTTTCGTACACCCACGCCGTGGTCGGGCTCCGGTGCAACGGCCGGACCGCACGCGCTCAGGGCCCTTCCAGGAACTCCCGGTGGATGCGGCGCACCACGTCCCGTCCCTCCTCCTCTCGCACGACGAACGTGAGGTTGATGGCGGACGATCCCTGGGAGATGACCTCCACGTTGGTGGGCTCCACGGTCCGGAAGACGCGGGCGGCGATGCCCGGCGTGGAGCGAAGCCCCACCCCGATGACGCTCACGATGGCCCGTCCCGGGTCCACCGTGACCTGCCCCAATCGACGGGCGTCGGCCACCACGGCGTCCAGCCGGGTCACGTCGTCGATGGTCAGGGAGACGCTCACCTCCCCGCTGGCCAGCACGTCCACCGGCACCTCGTGGCGCTCGAAGACCTCGAAGAGCTGACGCAAGAAGCCCCACGCCCCGAACATGCGCGGCGCCCGGACGTTGATGACCGTGATGCCGGGCTTCCACGAGATGGAGCGGATGGGAGAGTCCCCGGGCCCGCCCAGGCTCTCGGAGCTGGTGATGATCGTACCCGCGCCCGCTGGGCGGCGGGCGTTGAGCACGACGATGGGGATGTCCCGCTCGGCCAGCGGAGTCTGGGTGGCCGGGTGGAGCACGCGGGCGCCGAAGGCGGCCATCTCCGCCACCTCCTCGTAGCTCGCGCGCTCCAGGGTGCGCGCGCCCGGCACCAGCCGAGGGTCCGCGCTCATCACGCCGTCCACGTCGGTCCAGATCTCGACCCGCTCGGCGTCGAGGGCGGCTCCCAGCAGGGCCGCCGTGAAATCGGAGCCCCCGCGGCCCAGCGTGGTGGAGCGGCCGTCGGGCGCCCGGCCGATGAAACCCTGCGTCACCGGAATCCGCCCCTCCTCCAGCAGGGGCGCCAGGACCCGGGAGGCGGAAGCGCGCAGGGCGCGGGTGTCCGGCACGGCCCGGCCGAAGCGGTCGTCCGTGGCCACCACGTGGCGGGCGTCCACCCAGGCCGACGGCAGGCCGGCCGCCGCGAGGGCGGCCACCACCAGCCGGGAGCTCCACAGCTCCCCGACGCCCACCAGCCGGTCCGCCTCGGCCGGCGTGAAAGCCCTGTCCCCCGCCGGATCCAGCTCTTGCACGACCCGCAGCGCCTCCTCCCGCACTCCGGCGGCGACCTCACCCGGAAGGCCGAGCTCGTCCGCCAGTGCCACGTGACGCTCCACGAGCGGCGCGAGCGCCCCGGCCAACCCCGGATCCGGGCCCGGCCCCTCCGGCGCCACCGCCGGCTCGCCCCCCGGATCCGGTCCCGCCGCCAGGCCTCCTCCGCCCGCCGCCGACGCACGCACCAGGGACAGCAACGCTCCGGTGATCCCCGCCAGCGCCGACACCACCACCAGCGGGCGCTCCCCCCGCCGGGCCGCCACGGCGTCGGCCAGACGCCCGAGGGCGGCCGGGTCGGCGACGGAGGTGCCTCCGAACTTCATGACGATCATGCGGGGAGCCTTTCATCCGTTGCGGGGGCGCTTCGCTCTGAAGGCCGACGAGGAATAGAGCCCTCTCCGCGGGGCGTCAAACGAGCCGGCGAAGTGCCGGGGCGGTTGACACGCCCCTCGCCGGGCCGCCCATTGCCTCCCCCGCTGGCCGGCGCCCCTGCGCGCCCGGCGAGCCGGAGTCCCGACAACCCGAGAGGAGCCATGAGCCCGAGTGGCGTGCGCCATTTCGCGTGGGAGAAGATCCCCCTGGAGCCCGTGACCGACCAGCTGTCCCGCAAGCTGGTGACCGGCGAGCGGATGATGCTCGCCCAGGTCTTCCTGAAGAAGGGCTGCGTCGTGCCGAAGCACAGCCACGACAACGAGCAGCTCACCTACATCCTGGAGGGCGCCCTGCACTTCTGGCTCGGGGAGGACGGGAGCGAGGAGATCGTGGTGCGGGCCGGCGAGGTGCTCCACATTCCCGGCAACGTTCCCCACAAGGCGAAGGCCCTGGAGGACACGCTGGACGTGGACGTGTTCAGCCCCCCGCGGGCGGACTGGCTGGACGGCTCGGACAGCTACTTCCACACGACCGAGGGCGAGGGCTGACGTGGACCTGGGGCTGAAGGGAAAGGTCGCGATCGTGGCGGCGTCGAGCCGCGGGCTCGGCCGCGCGGTGGCCGAGGAGCTGGCGAGGGAGGGCTGCCATCTGGTGATGTGCGCCCGCAGCGAGGGGCCGCTGCGCGAGGCGCGGGACGCCGTCGCCGCCGGCGCCGAGGGGCGCGTCGTGGCCGTGCCCGCCGACCTGACGGAGCAGGCGGGCATTGACGCGGTGCTGGAGACGGCGGAGCAGGAGCACGGCCGCGTGGACATCCTGCTCACCAACACGGGGGGGCCGCCGCCGGGGCCGTTCGAGGCCCACGACGACGCGGCGTGGGAGAAGGCGGTGCGCCAGAACCTCTTCAGCGTCATCCGCCTGATCCGCGGGGTGCTGCCGGGCATGAAGGAGCGCGGCTGGGGCCGGATCCTCAACGTCACGTCCATCGCGGTGAAGGAGCCCGTGGACGGACTCGTCCTCTCCAACAGCATCCGGGCCGGAGTGACCGGGCTCGCCCGGACGCTGGCCAACGAGGCGGGGCCGCACGGCGTCACCGTGAACAACCTCATGCCCGGCTACACGCGCACCGAGCGCCTGGACGAGCTGGCCGCGAAGCGCGCCTCCGGCGGCGACGTCTCCGAGGAGGAGGTCTTCCGCTCCTGGGAGGAGGGCACGCCGCTGCGCCGCGTCGGTGAGCCCCGGGAGTTCGCCGCGGTGGCGGCCTTCCTCGCGTCGGAGCGCGCCAGCTTCGTCACCGGCCAGTCCATCGCCGTCGACGGCGGGCGCGCCGGCTACCTCCTGTGACGACCGGAAAGGATGGACCCATGGCCAGCACGTTTCCCGAGGGCGAGTGGATCTGGAAGGACGGGGAGTTCGTGGCGTGGAGGGACGCCACCGTCCACCTGCTGTCGACCGCCGTGCAGTTCGGCAGCTCCATCTTCGAAGGCGTCCGCTGCTACGAGACGCCGCGCGGGCCGGCCATCTTCCGGCTGAAGGAGCACATCCGCCGCCTCTTCGACTCGTGCACGACGTACCGCATGCGCCCGCCGTACGAGGCGGCCGAGCTCGTCGACGCCGCCGTCGAGACCGTGCGCAGGAACGGCATCGCCAGCGGCTACGTGCGTCCCATGGTCCTGCGGGGCTACGGGGCGCCGGGCCTGGACTCCCGCGGCAGCCCCATCGAAACGTGGATCGCGGCGTGGCCGTGGGGCACCTACCTGGGCGCCGACGCGCTGGAGCAGGGCGTGGACGTGGCGGTCAGCTCGTGGTGGCGCGCCCATCCCAACATGTACCCCATGAGCTCCAAGGCCGCCGGCCATTACAACGGGGCCCAGCTCATGAAGGCGCAGGCGTACGCCGACGGATACGCGGACGCCATCGCCCTGGGGCCGGGCGGCCTGGTGAGCGAGGGCAGCGGGATGAACGTCTTCCTGGTGCGGGACGGCCGTCTGATCACGCCGTTCCTGGACGCCACGTCGCTGGCGGGCATCACGCGCGACGCGGTGCTCACCCTCGCCCGGGAGGACATGGGCCTGGAGGTGCGCGAGCAGTTCGTGCCGCGCGAGTCCCTCTACACGGCCGACGAGATCTTCTATACGGGGACGGCCACCGAGATCACGCCCATCCGCAGCGTGGACCGGATCGAGATCGGATCGGGCAAGGCCGGCCCCGTGACCCGGGAGCTCCAGAAGCGCTTCTGGGGCATCGCCCGGGGCGAGGCGGAGGATACGCGGGGGTGGCTCACGCCCGTGGGGTGAGGCGCGTCGGCTCCGCGACGCCGGCTGAACGGCCGGTGGCGGAGCGCCCGCGTGGGGCTCAGTGCCCGGCCGCACCCGAGTCGGGATTGCGCGCGTCCGGCGCGCCCACCCGCTCACCGGTGCTCGGATCGACCATGATGGAGTGCGCGAGGCCCTGCCGCCCCCGCACCCGGACCGTGTGCCCCATGCCCTCCAGCATCCGCACGATGGCGTAGGGCAGCCCTTCCTCCTCCAGCGACACCACGTCGGGAAGCCACTGGTGGTGGATGCGCGGCGCGTCCACCGCCTCCTGGATGCCCATCCCGAACTCGGTGATGTTGAGGATCACCTGGAGCACGGTGTTGATGATGGTGCGGCCGCCGGGGCTCCCGACCACCGCCACCAGCTCGCCGTCCCGGGCCACGATGGACGGCGTCATGCTGGAGAGCATCCGCTGTCCCGGCCGGGCCAGGTTGGGGCGCGTACCGATGAGCCCCTGCTCGTTGGTGAGGCCGGGCCGGGCGTTGAAGTCCCCCATCTCGTTGTTGAGCAGGAAGCCGGCACCGGGCACCGTGATGCCGGAGCCGAAGCCCTGCTCCAGCGTGTAGGTGACCGAGACCGCCATGCCGTCGCCGTCCACCACCGAGTAGTGCGTGGTCTCGGGGCTCTCGGGGCTCATGGCCACGTCGGCGACCCGGGACGTCGACGCCTGCTCCGGGTCGATGGTCTCCCTGAGCCCGGCCGCGTGCTCCTCGCTGGTCAGCCAGTGAACGGGAACGTCGACGTAGTCGGGGTCGGCGAGGTGGAGCGCGCGGTCGCGGTAGGCGCGCCGCATGGCCTCCACCAGGTGGTGCAGGTAGGGCGCGCTGTTGTGCCCCATGGCGTCGAGGTCGAAGCCCTCAAGGATGTTGAGCATCTCCGCCACGGCGACGCCGCCCGACGAGGGGGGCGGCATCGAGATGATCTCGAAGCCCCGGAACCCGCTCCGGATGGGGGCGCGCTCGCGAGCCTGGTAGCGGGCCAGGTCGTCCTCGGTGATCAGGCCACCGCCCCGCCGCATCTCCGCGGCGAGGAGCCGCGCCGTCTCGCCCCGGTAGAACCCGTCGGCGCCGTCGCGCATGATGCGCTCGAGGGTGCGCGCCAGGTCGGGCTGCCGGTGCACGTCGCCGGGCGCGTAGGGGGTGCCCGACCTGGAGAAGGCCTCCACCGTGGCGTCGTAGCCCTTCGAGCGGGCGTCCTCGATGAGGCGTTCCAGGCTGCGGGCCTGCCTCTCCGTCAGGCGGTAGCCGTCCCCGGCCAGCGACACTGCCGGGTAGACCAGGCGCTCCCAGTTGACCGCGCCGT
>JAHWKH010000460.1 GCA_019347995.1 Gemmatimonadota bacterium
CGTGCTCACGCATCGCGAGGTGCCGCCGAACGACGGCGGGGTGAGCTACGGACAGGCCGCGGTGGCGGCAAGGAGGATGGACCCATGTGCCTAGGGATCCCCGGCCAGATCGTCGAGATCGTCGACGCCGAGCACCAGATCGCGAAGGCCGACGTGTCGGGGGTGCGCCGGAACGTCAACGTCGCGCTGCTCGCCGACGGGCCTGACGCGGTCGGAGTAGGCGACTGGATCCTGATCCATGTCGGCTTCGCGATGTCGAAGATCGATGAGGAGGAGGCGCACTCCACGCGCGAGTTCCTGACCTCGCTCGGGGCACCCTTCGAGGAAGAGCTTGCCGAGCTCGAGCACAGCAAGATCGAATGAGCACCCGTCGGCCATGAGCGCGCACGCGGCCGTCGCCGGACGGGAGCGCCTCGCGGCGGGGATTGCAGACCGTGAGCGTGCGCTCGAGGCCTTCTTCGAGTTGGAGCAGGAGCGGCTGGCCCGCGCCTGCCACGAGCTGGCCCGCGCCTTCGCGCGCGGCGGCACCCTGGTGGCCTTTGGCACCGGCGCGGCGGCCACCCGGGTGCTGGCCATCTCCATCGTGCGGGACTGCTATTCCGGCCGGCGCATGGCACGCGTGATGTCGCTGGTGTTCATCGTCTTTCTCACCGCGCCGGTGCTGGCGGCCGCGGTGAACTCGCCGCTCCTCTTCGGGAAGCGGCTGTGGGAGGAGACGCGCATCGCCCTCTTCCAGCAGTCGCTGGACACCCGTGCCGCCACCCTCGACCTGCGCGAGCTCTCCCCCCGGGTACGCTTCGGCGACCGCTGGGCCGAGGGCGGCGTGGCGGACCTCTTCCAGGAGGACGTGGCGCGCTTTCGCGTGCTCCTCGCCAACGACGTGGACGAGGACCCCATCGAGGCCCTCGATCGGGGACAGGTTCCCCGGCTCGAGGCGCTCCAGCTCCACAACAGCACCGTCTACCGCTGGAATCGGCCGTGCTACGGCGTGAGCGACGGCCGTCCGCACCTGCGCATCGAGTGCCGGGCGCTCCCGGCCGGACCCACCGTGGTGGACGAGGTGGCCAACGCCGCGTTCTGGACGGGCCTCGTCCTGGGGATCCGCGCGGAATACGGCGACGTCACCGGGCACATGGACTTCGACGACGCGAAGGCCAACTTCCTGGCCGCCGCCCGCAGCGGCCTCAAGGCCGGACTGCATTGGATGGGCGGCCGCACGGTCGCGGCACCCCAGCTCATCATGGACGAGCTGCTGCCGGTGGCGAGGAACGGCCTGGCCGGGTGCGACGTGGACGGCGACGACATCGACCGCTACCTGGGGATCATCCGCGACCGGGTCGAGAGCGGCGCCACCGGGGCCCAGTGGGCGCTGGGATCGCTGGCCCACATGAAGGGGCAGGGCACCCGCGGCGAGCGGCTGGCGGCGCTCACGGCCGGCACCCTGCACCGCCAGCGCGACGGCGGGCCCTGCCACACCTGGAGCCCGGCCGAGCTCTCGGAGGCGGGAGGGTGGAGGGCCAACTACCTGCAGGTCGAGCAGTACATGTCCACCGAGCTCTTCACCGTGAACGAGGACGAGCTCCTCGATCTGGTGGCGTTCCTCATGGACAACGAGCAGATCCGGCACGTGCTCGTGGAAGACGCGGAGCACCGCCTGGTGGGGCTCGTCTCCTACCGCTCCATCCTGCGCATGGTGGCGCGGGGCGAGCACGAGGAGCACGGCCGCCCGCACCTTCCGGTGAAGTCGGTGATGGAGCGCGATCCGGTGACCGTGGCGCCCGACACCCCGACCACCGAGGCCATCCAGCTCATGCGGGACCGGCGCGTGTCCTGCCTGCCCGTCATCCGGGACGGCAAGCTGGTGGGCATCGTGAGCGAGCGGGACTTCCTGCCCATCGCGTACCAGCTCCTCGAGGAGAAGCTGGAAGCGTGAAGCGGGTGCTGGGCCGTGTCCGGGGCGCGGGCCCCGGCCCCACGCTCGTGGGCGTGGGCGCGATCCACGGCAACGAGCCGGCGGGCGCGCGGGCCCTCGAGCGGGTGCTGGCGGTGCTGGAGGGCCGGGCGTCCCGGCTGGCGGGCGACGTCGTCGCGCTGACCGGGAACCTGGAGGCGCTGCGTCGGGGCCGCCGCTTCAGA
>JAHWKH010000461.1 GCA_019347995.1 Gemmatimonadota bacterium
GTGGGTCGTTGGTGATCACGCCGCTGACGCCCAGACGCTCGAGCCAGGCGATGCGCTCGGCGTCGTCCACTGTCCACGCGTACAGGTCGCCGCCCGCTGCGCGCACGGCGTCGGCGAGGCGCGGGGTGACGAGGTGATGGTTGGCCATGAGCGCGTCGATCTCCCCGCCGGCGATCGCGCGACGCGCCATGCGTGGCAGCGCGAGCCGTAGCGCCCGGAGGCCGAGGTAGGCGGGGACGGCGGTCCTGATGGAACGGAAGGGATCGCGGCGCAAGCGGGGCACCGACCAGCCCAGGCGTATCTCGGGGTGACGGGCGCGCAGCAGGCGCAGCGACGAGCGCTCCATGGTCGACAGCAGGGCGCGGGTGGCCAGGCCGTGGCGCTGGAGCGCCGCGACGACGCGCTCCTCGTAGCCGCGCAGCTTGAGGTCGACGTCAAGCTCAATGGCGCCGTAGGCCTCGCCGCGGAAATGCTCCAGGCCCTCGTCGAGCGTGTGCGGTGTGCGGCTGCGCGCGTCGCGGTAGTCGTGGGCCAGCAGCAGCTCGCCGGTGCCGTCGGGGTGCTCGGGCAGCACGTCGAACTCGATCATGTCCACACCGGCGGCCAGCGCGGCTTCGAAGGAGGCGAAGGTGTTGCCGGGGGCGATCAGGTCGGCCCCCTTGTGGCCGATGCGCCTCACCGCTGGCACCCCGCGCACCAGTACGTCGGGCGGTTGTCGTCCCACTGGCCGCCCTGGCGCACGCGGGCGCCGCAGCGCGGGCACGGCCGCCCGGCCTTCCCGTAGATCCGCTTGTGGCGGGTCTGGTTGCCGTCACGCGCCGACTGCGCCATGCGCGGCCGCGCCGCGCGCACCAGCCCGAGGGCCTCGTCGTCACTGACCTCGCCGGTGGCCCGCCACGGGTTGATGGCCGTCTCGAAGCAGGCCTCGCACTTCCACAGGTTTCCGATCCCCGCGACCGTGCGCTGGTCCAGCAGCGCGTCGCCGATGGGCCGCGTCGGGTCGTCCTCGCGCAGGCGGCGCAGGAAGCGCCCCTCGTCGAGCTCGGGGGCCAGGATGTCGGGGCCCAGCGCCGCGATGCGCCGATCGCCCCGCGCGCGTCCCGGGGTGAGCAGCTCGAGCACCGGGCCGTCGAACTGGACCACCTCGTGCTCGCGGGCGCGCAGGACCAGCCAGGCCCGGCGGGGGGAGCGCCCCCAGCGCGCAGCGGCTGGGTAGGTGCCCCAGTGGCCGGTCATGCGCAGGTGGGAGTGGAGCACCGAGCCGCCCTCGAAGCGGATGAACAGGTGCTTGCCGTGGGCGTCGACACCGGTCACCGCCTGGCCCTCCAGCCGCTGTGCCCAGCGGTCGCCTGCCAGACGTGGGTGCGGCGTCTCGAGCCGCGGAACCTCACCCACGACGATCGGCCGGATCCGGTTGGCCGCGTAGTGGATCGTGTCGCCCTCGGGCACAGGGAGAGGGTAGAGCGGCGTCCGGACCGTGCCAGACTCGAAGCATGCGCGAGCTGGCGGCCATCGTCGGGAGCGAGCACCTGGAGCGCGACGTGCGCGTCGGCGACACAGCCCAGGTCGGCAAGGCGCGGACCCTGGCGCGCCCCGGCACCCCCGAAGAGGTCGCGGCGGTGGTGGCCTGGTGCTACGACCACGACGTGGCCCTCGTGCCGCTGGGGGGCGGCAGCGGCTACGCCGGGGGGGCCGCGCCGCTGAGCCCGGACGTCGTCGTGCTCTCGCTGGGTCGCCTGACGGCGATCCGCTCCTTGGATGCGGGCCTATGGCGCATGGAGGCCGAGGCCGGTGTGACCACCGAGACGGTCGCACGGCGTGCGCGGGAGAGCGGCCTGCTGTTCCCGCCCGACCCGGGCGCGGCCGAGCAGTCCCAGCTGGGCGGCACGATCGCCACCAACGCGGGCGGCCCGCACGCCTTCAAGTACGGCGTCACCGGCGACTGGGTGACCGGGATCGAGGCGGTGCTGGCGCCCGGTGAGCTGGTCCGCGTCGGCGGCCCGGTGCGCAAGGATGTCGCCGGCTACGACCTGCGGGGGCTGCTGGTGGGCAGCGAAGGGACCCTGGGGGTCGTCACCGCGGCGTGGCTGCGCCTGGTGCCCGCCCCCGAGAC
>JAHWKH010000462.1 GCA_019347995.1 Gemmatimonadota bacterium
GCCGACGCCCTGGGCCGGGCCGTGGTCCACGCCCTCCTCGCCAGCGGCACGTACTGCGAGAGCTACCCGAGCGCGTGCCGCATGCGCTGAGCGCGCCCGGGGCGGGCGATCAGCGCCGCGCGCCGCCCCCGCCGGCGCCGTCTCCTTCGCCCGGCGGCGGCGCGTCGGGCTCCATCCAGGGCGGCGTGAGCCCCTCCCCGTAGCTTCCCCCCACCGCCCCCAGGATCTTCCGGAAGACGTCCGTGTTGTCGAACGTCCCCGTGAACTGGATGGCGCCGGGGCCGCTGGCGGAGATGGGAACGTCCGAGCCCGTGTGCCCCCCGATGGTCTGGGGCATGGCCCCCGTGTCGGCGGGGCAGCCGTCGGGGGCCGGGCAGGCGGTGGCGCCGTTCTCGATGATGCCCCCCACCAGGAAGCCGGGGATCGCGACGCCGTCCACCGTCTCGTTGTCGGCGTCGGCCCCGGGTCCGTCCCGCTCCGGGTTCGCCACGGCCATGGCCGCGCGGCGCGGCGGCATCCCCTCCGGGGCGTCGGGGCGCCGGACGAAGATGGCCGGGTTCGCCATGAAGCGGTTCGAGATCCAGTTCTCGTAGCGGTCGGGGGCGGCGCCCCACCCCATGAGAAGCTTCCTGGACGGGTCCGGGTGGAGGGGGAAGCCGTCGGGGCCGGGCTCGTAGTCGGGGAAGAAGTCCAGCACCTGCCGCGGCTCGAATCGGTAGACGGCCGCGTAGTCCCTCACCGCCAGGCCCACGGCCGCCGGCGCGTACCTCTCGTTGCCCACGCCCGCGATGGCCATCCCCCCGGTCTCGTGATCCGATGCCACGATGACCAGCGTCTCGTTGTCCGGATCCGCATCGCCGTTGGTGCGCGCCGCGAACTCCAGGGCCACGCGCACCGCGTTGTCGAACTCGATGGTGTCCCAGATGGTGCGGTCCGCGTCCACGGCGTGGGCCTGCTTGTCGATGGACGCGCCCTCCACCATGAGGTAGAAGCCGTCGGGCGAGTGCCGCTCCAGCGACGCCAGGGCCAGGCGGGTCATGGCGTCGAGCATGGGCTGGTCGCGCAGCCCGTCGTAGTACGGGTCGCGCAGCTCCTCGCTGTAATCGCCGGCGCCCACCTTGTCGAACGCCACGTTCATGTGGCGCGGATGGAAGAGTCCAAGGAGCCGGTCCGGCACGTCCCCGCGCTCGAGGAGCGCCTCCAGCTCGGTGGCGGTCTCCAGGTGGTGGTAGCCGGCGGCCACGAACTCCTCCAGGAGGGGACGCTCGTCGGGGCGGCTGCTGCCCTCCACCGAGCCCGGAAGGAAGTGGCGCGAGCCCCCGCCCAGCAGGACGGTGACGCCGTTCGTGCGCCTCTCGTCCAGGTAGCGCGCCGCGATGGGGGGCAGGTCGTCCCGGTTGGCCGTGTGCACGGCGTTGCCGGCCGGGGTGGCGTCGGCCACGTCGGCGGTCGTGACGAGCCCCACGTTGAACCCCTCGCCCCGCAGCCGCCGGAGGAGCTCGCCCAGGTACTCGACCCGCGGGTTGTCGAGGGCGTCGTCCAGCGTGTTGTCGGGATAGACGCCCACCTGGTTGTTGTTGGCCTTGTGCCCGGTCACCAGGGCCGACATGCCCGGCGCCGAGTCGGTGATGATGGGCTCCATGTTCGCCGGCACCGACGAGTCCCCCGGCGACAGCTTCCTGCTGGAGGGCCGACGCTACAAGACCGTGCGCGGCATGGGCTCGCTCTCGGCCATGGAGGAAGGGTCGGCGGACCGCTACTTCCAGGAGGGCGAGCGCGACACGCGCAAGCTCGTGCCCGAGGGGATCGAGGCCCGCATCCCGTACAAGGGGCCCGTCTCGGACGTGATCTTCCAGCTCGTCGGGGGGTTGCGCAGCGGCATGGGCTACGTGGGCGCCGCCGACCTGGAGCAGCTGCGCTCCCGGGGCCGTTTCGTGCGGCAGACGTCGGGGGGCTTGAGGGAGTCGCACCCCCACGACGTGACCGTTACGAAGGACGCGCCGAACTACTCGCGCTCGCGCAACGGCTGACGCCGGCGCGACGCCGGACGCGCGGGGGTCACAGCACGATCAGGTGGTCTC
>JAHWKH010000463.1 GCA_019347995.1 Gemmatimonadota bacterium
GCCTGGTCACCGGCCCCGCCAACGCGGAGAAGGCACGCGCCGTCCTTGGCGGCGTGCGCGAAGCGCGTGCCCGCGACCCGCTGCTCGTCGTGCCCACCGCCGCCGATGTCGAGCGCTTCCGTGCCGAGCTGGCCGACGGCGGGGTGGTCCTGGGGGCGCGCGTGGTGACCTTCCGCGGGCTGCTCGAAGAGGTGGCCGCGCGGACGGGAGCCGGCTCTTCGGTGCTGGGGCCGGTGGCGCGCGAGCGCGTCGCGCGCAGCGTGGTCGCCGCCACACCGCTGGCCGCGCTGGCCTCCTCCGCGTCGACCCCCGGGTTCGCCCTCGCGCTGTGTGCCCTCTGCGCGGAGCTGGAGGCCGCGCGGGTCACGCCGCAGCGCTTCACGCGAGCACTGGCCGACTGGAATGCGGCGACGGGTCGCGACGGCGCGTACGGGCGGGAGCTGGCCGCCCTGTACGCCGGCTGGCGGCACGCCCTCGAGCGCCTGGGGAGCACGGACCGCGAGCTGCGCGACGCGGCCGCCCTCGACGCGCTGGTCGCCACGCCGGCGGCCTGGGGTGACGCGCCCGTGTTCGTGTACGGCTTCGACGACCTCGCGCGCCACCAGTGCGACACCCTCGTGGCGCTGGGCCGCGTCACCGAGGTGTGCGCGTCGCTGCCCTACGAGCCGGGTCGCGTCGCTTTCGCCGGGCGCGCCACCACCTTCGCGACCCTGGCGCCCGAGGCCGCGGCGGTGACGCGCCTCGAGGCGCGTGCGGAGCACTACGCGCCGGCCGCCCGGACGGCGCTGCACCACCTCGAGCGCGGGCTGTTCGAGTCCCCGATGCCCCCGGCCGCGCCGGGGGACGCGGTGGCGCTGCTCGAGGGCGGTGGCGAGCGCGCGGAGCTCGAGCTGGTCGCCGCCGAGGTCCGTGCGCGGCTGGACGACGGCGTGTCCGCCGACGAGATCGCCGTGGTCTGCCGTGCCCCTGGCCGGGTGGCGCCGCTGCTGGCCCGGGTCTTCGGCGCGCTGGGCATCGCGGTGGCCTGTGAGCGCCGCGTGTCCCTCGAGCGCACGGCGCTGGGCCGCGGCCTGCTGGGCCTCCTGCGCGCGGCGCTGGCCGACGGCCGGGCCGAGGACCTCCTGGCCTGGCTGCGCACGCCCGGCCGCCTCGCTGCGCCGTGGGCCACCGACCGCCTCGAGCGTCGGGTCCGCCGGGAGCACCTGCGCAGCGCCACCGAGGCCCGCGAGGTCTGGGAGGCCGACGGCGGGGCGATCCTCTGGGAGCTCGACCGCCTGCGCGAGGTGGCCTCCCACGCCCATTCCCTCCTCGCCGAGGTCGCCGCGCGGGCGACCGCGCTGCTGGCCGCCGACCGTCGCGGGGAGGCGCCACAACTCACGACACCCGAGCTGGCCGACGCGCGGGCGCTGGGCACGGTGCGCCGTGCGCTCGACGAGCTGGGCGAGCTGGCGCGCATCGACCGCTCGCTCGGACCGGGAGCCGCCGATGTCATCGCCGCCCTGGAGGGGCTCGAGGTCTCCGTGGATCCGCACCGTCGGGGGGATGCCGGCCGTGAGGTGGAGGTCGGAACCCTTGAGCTCGACGAGCTGCACGAGCAGCTCATCGAGGTCGACGACGGTCTCTTCCTCGGACTCGACCAGCCGCATGACCGGCTGCGCCTCCTCCTGGGCACCGGACGGCAGATCGGACTCAGCCGGACGCACCTTGCCGGCGAGGTTCTCGCCACCTGCGGCCACCGGGAGGTGGGTGATCGCGGAGATGATCGCCTTCCGGGTCGACAATGCGAGTCGCACGGGCAGGCCGGTCTCGGCCTCGATCTTGTCCTTGGCCACCTGGTTGTTCGGGTCGGCGATCGCGACGACGAGCGCGAGCGGCTTCATACGCTTACCTCCGCCGCGATATGCGGATGCGGGTCGTAACCCTCGAGCGTGAAGTCTTCGTACTGGAACGCGAACAGATCGCGTCGCTCGCTGTTGATCCGCATGCGCGCGAGCGCCCGAGGTTGGCGTTCGAGCTGCCGCTTCGCTTGCTCGAGATGATTCTTGTAGAGGTGCGCGTCGCCCATCGTGTGGACGAA
>JAHWKH010000464.1 GCA_019347995.1 Gemmatimonadota bacterium
CACCACCAACTCCCGGTTCGGGGGGATGTCGGTCACCACGACCGGGAGGCCGCGGGCCATGGCTTCCATCAGGAAGTTCGACAGGCCCTCGAAATCGCTGGCCAGCCAGGCGACGTCGAACAGCCGGATGAGGTGGTCGGCGTCCTCGATCTGCTTCTTCATCGAGGCCGGGGCGACGACCACGGTCTCGGGCGTGCGCACCCGCGCCACGTCCTCCTCCGAGAAGTTGTCGAAGTGCGGGTGGGTCAGCAGGATGCAGTCGGCCGTGCCCTCGTCCACCCCCACGGGGTCGACGTGGACCTCGAGGCCGCCCCGGCGGATCCGGATGGACGAGCCCCGGAACCACGTGACGCCCTCCAGCAGGTCGGTCATCCGGAGCTCCGTGGGACGAGGGAGTGGCGCGAGAGGGAGGGAGCCGCCCCCGGCGGACCCGTTTGGGACGGTGTCCCCAAGCTACATGGATGGGGCAGGCCGATAAAGTGTCGGGAACGCGGGAGGGGCCGCGTCAGATTGGCAGGTTACCCTGCTGATGCGGCACGGATTCCGGGGGCCGAGGGTGGCAAGGAACGTGCATCCCGAGGCCCATCCGATCCCGATGTCGGAAAACGAACACGGGGGACGCCGGACACGCTCGGCGTCCCACTCCGTATCCGTCGTCCGCCCCGGCCGAGCGCCGGGCTCGAACGGACGGCACAGCCAGCGAGGAACAATGGGCGAACGGTATACCCTGCCGGTGCTCCCCCTGAGGGACACGGTGGTGTACCCGGGGGTCGCGGTACCCATCTCGGCGGGAAGGCCTGGAACGGTGGAGGCGGTGCAGGAAGCCCTGGAGGGTGACCGCCGGCTGTTCGCCGTCGCGCAGCGCGAGAACGTGGACGATCCCACCCCCGAGATCCTGTACAAGGTCGGCACGGTGGTGCGCATCATCCAGACGCACCGCGTGCGGGGCGGCGTCCAGCTTCTGGTGCAGGGCGAGGGCCGCGCCCAGGCCATGTCGTACGAGCCCGAGGGGGAGCAGATGCTCCGGGCCGTCCTCCTGGAGATGGAGCGCCAGGCTCCCGTGAGCGCCGAGGATCCCGGCTTCCAGGCCCTGGACCGTGAGCTGCGCGACCGCGCCGCCGAGCTCGGCACGCGCAGGGGCGTCCCGGCCGAGGCGCTCAACCAGCTCATCCAGGGCGTCGACGAGGCGGGGCCGTTCGCCGATCTGGTGGCGTTCTACCTGGAGCTTCCCACCGAGGACAAGCAGAAGCTGCTGGAGACCCTCGACGACGAGGAGCGCATGCGTCGGGCCCTGGTTGCCGTCGAGCGCGAGCTGGCGCGCATCGACGCCCAGGAGGAGATCCAGGCGCGCGTCCAGACGGAGCTGGGGGAGCGTCAGCGGGAGATGCTGCTGCGCGAGCAGCTCAAGCAGATCCAGAAGGAGCTGGGCGAGGAGGGCGAGCGCGACGACGTCGAGGAGATCAAGAAGCGCATCGAGGCGCTGGAGCTCACCGACGACCAGCGCACCGAGGTGGAGCGCGAGCTGGGACGGCTCGAGCGCACCAGCCCCCAGTCGGCCGAGTACCAGGTGATCCGCACCTTCCTGGAGTGGGTCACCGAGCTGCCCTGGAACGAGCGCACCGAGGACAAGATCGACCTGGCGCGCTCCGAGACCATCCTGGACGAGGACCACTACGGCCTCGAGAAGATAAAGGAGCGCATCCTCGAGTACCTCGCCGTGCAGGCGCTCGTGCCGCGGCAGCGTGGGCCGATCCTGTGCCTCGTCGGGCCGCCAGGCGTCGGCAAGACGTCGCTCGCGCGGTCGATCGCGCACGCGACCGGTCGCAAGTTCGTGCGGCAGTCGCTCGGCGGCGTGCGCGACGAGGCCGAGATCCGCGGCCACCGGCGCACGTACATCGGTGCGCTGCCCGGCAAGATCCTCCAGTCGCTGAAGAAGGTCGGCTCGAACAACCCGGTATTCCTGCTCGACGAGATCGACAAGATGTCGATGGACTTCCGCGGCGACCCGGCGAGCGCACTGCTCGAGGTGCTCGACCCCGAGCAGAACAACACGTTCAACGATCACTACCTCGAT
>JAHWKH010000465.1 GCA_019347995.1 Gemmatimonadota bacterium
GGCTTCGTCCGCCGCCGCAGGCTCCGAAGCCGCCGTGCTCGCGTTGCGCGCATCGTCCCGCGCGGGCTCCGCGTCTGGTGCCGGAGGCGCGGTCGTCGTCGCCGCGGGCTCCTCGTGCAGCGGCGCATCGGGATCGATCATCAGCGACGCCACGAGCGCGAGCGACGCGTCGAGCGCGCGGCAGTCGGTCTCCTCACTCGCGATCTCCCGCGTCCCGAGCGGCGCGCCCTGCGCATCGGCCATCACGAAGGACACGCGGTGTCCCGCCCCCTCGGCGGCGAGCGCGATCGCCCGCTCCACCGCCCGTCCCGCCAGGAGCCCGGCCGCTTCCTCGACGCGGCCCTGAAGCAGTCGAAGCGATGCCAACCGTGCCGCCGCCTCGGCGCGGTGGGAGAGGTATGCCGAGCCAGCGGGACCCAGGACCTCCAGGATGGCCGCGTCCAGATCGGCGCTTCCCGGGGCGTCGGCCAGCAGGCCATGGAGGATCCGGGCGCGGCCCTCGAGGCTCGTCTGGAGATGGTCGGCCTCCATGAGCCCCACGTCGTGGGCGAAGCCGCCCATCTCGCTCCGCCGGCGCGCCAGGTGCGCTTCCAGCGCCTCGGCCTCGGCCACCAGGTCGATGGGCGGCACCGGGTCGGCGAGGAGCCGGGCCAGCGCGTGGGCGTAGAGGTCGGTGTCCTGCTTCAGGACGTCGGGCCCGATCTTGTCATAGGTGTCGTCGGGCGTGTGCCACCACCAGTAGCCGCCGTCCTCGGCGAGGCGGGAGTGGTTGATCTGGAGCAGCGGCACGCCCGCGCCGT
This sequence comes from Gemmatimonadota bacterium, assembly GCA_019347995.1. Next base: position 801 of record JAHWKH010000465.1, read on the forward strand.
TGAACGACTGATCGGAGTTCCTGCCCGGCAGGGAGGCGCGCGCCTCCTCGCCCGTCCCGCGGCGGATGACGTCCAGGGCGAGCCCTTCCAGCGCGGAGGAGGCCGAGGCGCTGAAGCGCTTCGCGTCCATCTGCCCGATCCCGTCGATGTTGACGTGCGCCACCCCGCGCCGGCGCAGCTCGTCGAAGAAGTGGTCGGCGAACCAGGTGGAGCCGCCGTAGCGGGCGTTGGAGTGCCCCGGCCACCACGCCACCACCAGGTCGCGGCGCAGCGCCTCGCGGTTGGCGTGGAACGCCTTCGCCAGGGCCAGCATGGCCGCGTTGGACGCCCCCTCGTCGGTGCCCCCGTGGTACCACGCGTCGATGTGGCCGCCGAAGAGCACCATGGAGGCGGAGCGCTCCGGCGCCTCGATGCGCGCCACAGCCAGGCGCAGGGGCGTCCAGCCGGTGCGCACCTCGGTGGTGAGGCGCACCACGGTGGCGCCACCGGCGACTCTGAATGCAGAGCGTGGCGAGGAGCTTGCGCGAGACCACCGCAAGCGATCGCGAATCCGGTGGGAATCATTCGCGGCAATCGCGATTGGATTGTTGCTGTTGCTGACATTGCGTTTGATGTCGCTCGGGCCGGTCGAGAGGAGTGCCGCGGCCATGTCGACGGCACGCGCCGAACAGTCATTGGGACAACTGGACCGGACAGAGGCGGCGCTGCGGCGCGCGGCGGAGGCGCTTGGCCTGGAGCTTACCGTCGACTCCGCCGGAACGGGCGACTGGCATGTCGGAAAGCCTCCGGACGAGCGGGCGATCGAAGTCGCCAGCAGGAACGGGATCGACATTTCAGGCTTGCGCGCGCGGCAGGTCACGGCCGCCGACTTCTACAGGTTCGACCATGTCGTGGCGCTCGACCTCGCGGGCCACGGCGAGTCGGAAGCGCCCCCGGACGGGCGCTACACCCTAGAGCGCGGCAAGGAAGACATCGTCCGCGTGCTGGACGCGCTGGACATCCCCCGCGCCGTGCTGGTGGGACACAGCTTCGGCGGCGGCGTCCTCGCGCTCCTGGCATCGGAGCGCCCCGAGCGTGCGGCGGGCCTCTTCCTGCTGGACCCGATCGGCGATGGCGTCTCGGTGCGGGCGGAGGTGGAGGAGTGGGTGGCGAGCCTGTCGCGAGCGGACGCGCGCCAGGGTCTGCGCGAGCACTGGACGGCGATCCTGGAGGGCGCTCTCGCGGAGACGCGCGCCCGCGTGCTCGCGGACCTGGAGGCGACCCCGACC
>JAHWKH010000466.1 GCA_019347995.1 Gemmatimonadota bacterium
CGACGGGGTGCTCCCCGTCGAGACCTCCCCCGGCCCGGCCCACATCCGCCGCGAGGTGGAGCGGGCCCTCGCGAGGGCGCTGGCCGTGCGGGTGACGGAGACCCTCGAGGGCCGGCTGTCAGAGCTCGGTCGAGACGCGCTGCGCTGGTCCATCATCCATGCCACGGAGAGCCCCACGGTGGAAGACCTGGCCATGGCCATCGGCCGTACCCCGGCGGCCTTCGCCCGGGACCTGCGTGAGAGACATCTGCCGCCTCCCCGGCGCATCCTCCTGTGGGGCCGGCTCTTCCAGGGGGCGCACCTCATGACCCGGGGAGACCGCTCCGTGGAGGCGGTCGCGCTGCGGCTGGGCTATTCGAGCCGAACGGCGCTGTCGCGCGCCTTCCGCAGGGAGACCGGGCTCCCTCCCACGGAGGTGACGCGCCGGGGAGGGATCTCCTGCGTGCTGGAAGGATTCCTGGTCGGCGGTCGCCGGCGGGGCCGGAGCCGATGAGGCCCGCGGCGGGTGCCGCCGTCCTGATGGGTGCCCTCCTCCCGGGGTGCTGGGCCGGATCCGGTGGCGGCGTGGGAACGACCGCGCCCACGGCCGTCTCCCCCGCCGCCGCCCTGGCCGACGTCATGGCGGAGCCGCCCCTGGACCGGACCCACTGGGGCGTGCTGGCCGTGGACGCCGCCAGCGGGCGCGTGCTCCTGGAGCGGAACGCCGGACGCCTCTTCGTGCCGGCCTCGAACCAGAAGCTCCTCGTCACCGCCGCCGCCCTCGAGCGGCTGGGTCCGGACTGGCGCTGGCAGACCGAGCTCTGGGCCGCCGGAGCCGTGGAAGGCGCCACGCTCCGGGGCGACCTGGTGCTGCCGGGGACCGGCGACCCCACGCTGTCGAGCCGCTTCTGGCCGTCGGCCGACGCGCCCCTCGAGGCTCTGGCCGACTCCGTGGTCGCCGCCGGCGTGGGGGAGGTCGAGGGCGCCCTCGTCGTGGACGCCTCCGCCTGGGACTCGACCGCGGTGCCGGGGACCTGGCAGGTGTACGATCTGCCCTGGCGCTACGCCGCCAGCGGCGGAGCCTTCGCCGTCGCCGAAGGGGAGACCACCGTGGTGGTGCGGGGCGGAGCCCGGTCGGGCGAGGGTGTCGCGGTGGCCTGGGAACCGGTGGGCGAGGCGGGATTCCTGGTCCCCCGGCTGGTCACCGTTCCCGCCGACAGCGCCTCCGGCTATCGCCCGCGCTGGCACCCCGAGACCCGGCGGCTCGTGCTGGAGGGGGAGGTTCCGGCGGGCGAGGTGGACACCCTCCGGATCGCCACCCGCGATCCCGTGCGGCAGGCCGCCGCGGCCCTCCACAGGGCGCTGGAGGAGCGCGGAGTGGCGGTGAGGGACGGCTGGCGCGTGGCCTGGGAGCGGGACGTGGCGCTGGCGGGCGGCTGCGCCACGGGCTTCGTGCCCCGGTGTCCGGGGGCCCGCCGCCTGGCGGGGTTGGAGTCGCCGCCCCTGGACGCCGTCGTCGAGGCGATCCTCGAACCGAGTCAGAACTGGATCGCCGAACAACTCCTGTCCGCCCTGGGCGGGGCGGTCGGGGAGGAAGCGTCGCGGACCGGCGGCCTCGACGTCGTGCGCGCGTTCCTGGTGGAGGACGTCGGCGTCGACTCCCTCGACCTCGAGCTGCACGACGCGTCGGGGATGTCCCCCTACAACCTGGTGACGCCCCGCGCCCTGGTGGCGCTCCTGCGCCACATGGCCGCCTCGCGCCACGCCAGGACGTTCCGTCACGCCCTGGCCGAGCCGGGCGAGGAGGACAGCACGCTGGAGAACCGCCTCGGGGGGCTGGAGGGGCGCCTCTTCGCCAAGACCGGCACCATCTCGCCGGCGGCAGACACCTCGACGTTGAGCCGCCCGGCGCTCATCTCGCCGATGCGGCTGGCGACCCGTTCCGCACTCATGCCGGGCCCGGGCAGCCGCTTTGGCCATGACGTCACCATGCGCCAGACGATCGCGTCCTGCGCCCGCACGATGTTCGGCGCCATCAGGGGCGCGGCGACCCCGGCAGCACCGGCTGCGAGGAAACG
>JAHWKH010000467.1 GCA_019347995.1 Gemmatimonadota bacterium
ACAGGGCGGCCTGGAACGGCGTGGGCTGGGCGTGGAGGGGGGCCGCCGCCGCGAGGAGCGCCACGAGGGCCACGACCAGGAGGCGGAGGGGTGGCCGGGGGGCGGAGCGTGGGCGTCGGTGCGTCATGGGTTCCCCGCGGGAGAGGCGGATCGAGAGGGTGTGCCGGCCGGAGGTGAAGATGAGGACATCGTCTACAAAGAACTACCCATCCCGCCCCGCATGCGGAATTTGGTCGTTTCTCCCGACGCGGCCGCACGCCGCCCCATGCACCTTGGGTCAACGGAACGACGGCCGGACCCGCTTCCTGCCGTCACCCCACGAACCCGCACAGGGAGGATCTCCATGGCCACGGCCACCCAGGACCTCGAGCAGACCCGCGCCGGATGGGACAGCATTGCCACGGGCTACGACGCCCTGGTGACGCCCACGCACTGGTGGATCGCCGAGGAGGGCCTGAGGCGCGCCGGGCTACGGCGCGGGATGCGCGTCCTGGACGTGGCGGCCGGCAGCGGGGGCCTGTCCATCCCCGCGGCCCGCATGGGAGCTCGCGTGCTGGCCACCGACCTCGCGCCCGAGATGCTGCGCGGGCTGGAGGCGCGGGCGCGCCGGGAGGGGCTGGCCGAGGTGGAGGTCCGCGCCATGGACGGCCACGCCCTCGAGCTCGACGACGACACCTTCGACATGGCAGGCTCCCAGTTCGGCGTCATGCTCTTCCCCGACATGCCGCTGGGCGTCCGGGAGATGGCGCGCGTCACCCGCCCCGGCGGCCGCGTGCTGGTCCACGCGTACGGAGATCCGCGGGAGGTGGAGTTCCTCAGCTTCTTCCTGGACGCCGCCCACGCGGCGGTGCCGGGCTTCCAGGGCCCGCCGCTCGATCCGCCGCCCCTGCCCTTCCAGCTCCGCGACCCGGAGCGGCTGCGGGAGGTGCTGTCCGACGCGGGTCTCACGGAGATCCGGGTCGAGACGGTCCCCGAGACGCTCGAGTTCGAGTCGGCGACGGCGATGCTGGACTGGCTCGCCACCAGCAATCCCATCGGCGCCATGCTCGTCGGCGGCTTCGACGAGGCGCAGCGGGTGGACGTGCGCGACGCGCTAGAGCGGAGCCTCCGCGAGCGCGCCGCCGGGGACGGCCCGGCCGTGCTGACGAACCCGGTCCACATCGGCTTCGGCACGAAGTGACGTGCGGGACGGTGGGCACGGAGGCCCTCGTCTCCATAGGTTGGGGGCGTGCATCCTACGATCCGGGGAAGCTCCTCCATGCCCACCGACCCGCAGGCCGATCTCGCGAAGGGCCGCGACGCCTACGCCCGTCGCGCGTGGGAGGAGGCCTGGACCCGCCTCGCGGCGGCCGACGGCGCGGGTGAGCTTGCCGTCGACGACCTGTGGCTCCTGGCGCTGTCGGCGTTCCTCACCGGCCGGAAGGAGGGTTTCCTCGATGCGCTGGAGCGCGCCCACCACGCGCACCTGGAGCGCGGCGACGTCGAGCGCGCGGCGCGCTGCGCGTTCTGGCTGGCGTGGTCGCTGCAGGGCACGAGCGAGTCGGCGCGCGCGGGCGGGTGGATGGCGCGCGCGAAGCGGCTGCTGGAGGATGGGCGGGACTGCGTGGAGCGGGGGTACCTGCTGCTCCCCGAGGCGCTCATGGCCATGGGTGCCGGTGACCTGGACATCGCCCTCGACCGCTTCAGCAACGCGAGCGAGCTGGCGCAGCGCTTCGGTGACCGGGATCTGGCCGCCCTCGGGGCCATCGGCCGGGGCGAGGCGCTCCTGCGGTCGGGTCGGAGCCCCGACGGCATGCGCCTGCTCGACGAGGCGTTGGTCTCGGTCACCGCCGGCGAGTCGTCGCCGGTCGTGGCGGGCGTCGTCTACTGCTCCGTCATCGATGCCTGCCAGCCGGGGTTCGACCTCCGCCGAGCCAGGGAGTGGACGGTGGCGCTCGGCCGCTGGTGCGCCGGCCAGCCCGGCCTCGTGCCGTATCGGGGCCAGTGCCTTGTGCACCGGGCCCAGATCCTGCAGGTGGATGGTGAGTGGGCCGAGGCGATGACCGAGGCGCAGCG
>JAHWKH010000468.1 GCA_019347995.1 Gemmatimonadota bacterium
ACGGCCACGTAGCCGTTCTCCAGCACCATCGTGCCGCCCACCGCCGATCCGAGCGTGACGCCCATCCGGTAGCGGTCGATCTCGTGCTCCTCCACGCCGGCGTCCGCCCACGCCTCGATCGCGGCGGCCGTGGCGAACTGGATGTACCGGTCCTGGCGGCGCACCTCGTGCTCCGACAGGCCGGCGGCGATCGGGTCGAACTCGACCTCGGCGGCGATCTGCGAGCGGAAGCCCTCGGGGTCGAAGTCGAACTGGCCTTCGGTGGCGAACCAGCTCGTGATGCGCGGGCGCAGCTCGTGGACGAGGGCGCCCCGCACGTACAGGTAGGCCAGCCCGGGCCCGCCGCAGAGCCATTTGAGCGGGCCGGCCGTGTAGACGTCCACGCCCAGCGCGTGCACGTCCACGGGGATCTGGCCCGCCGCCTGGTAGCCGTCGATGATGGAGACGGCCCCGGCGTCCCTGGCGATGCGCCCCAGCGCCGCCACGTCCTGCACCGCTCCCGTCGTGAAGAACACGTGGCTCGTGGCCAGCGCGGCGGTGCGCTCGTCGACCGCCTCCGCGAAGCGCTCGACGGGCACGGTGACGCCGTCGTCGCTGCGGAGCACCACGACTTCCACGTCAGGCTTCACCGCCCACTGGTAGGCCACGGTCGGGAAGTCGAGCTCCGTGGTGACGACGCGGGGGCGCGCGCAGTAGTCGAGGCTCTCGGCCACCACGGACAGGGCGGCCGACGTGGAAGGCAGCAGCGCCATCTCTTCGGCGTCGGCGCCCAGGAAGCGGGCGGAGCGCCCCCGCAGGTCCTCGATGCGCTCCAGCCAGGGGCCGTACCACGCCGACGCGCCCATGGTGTGCCAGCGGGCACGGAAGTCGTCCAGGTACGCCTCGGCCCGCCGGGAGAGGGCGCCCAGCGAGCAGGAGTTCAGGTACGTCTTCCCCGCGAGGATGGGGAACTCGCTGCGCCAGCGGAGAAGGGGATCGCTCACCGCAGGTGTCGCTCGAAGAAGTCGAACGCGGCGCCGTAGGCCCTCAGCCAGCTCTCCTGGCGCAGGAATCCGTGGACCTCGTCGGGGAAGACCAGCGCCTCGACGTGGACGTCGCGCCGGCGCAGCTCCTCGGCCAGGTCCACGGTCTCGCTGAACATGACGTTCCTGTCGTCGTCGCCGTGGATGAGGAGGACGGGCGAGCGCCACCGGTCCACGGTGCTGAGGGGCGAGGCCTCCCAGGCGCGCCGCGCGAACTCGGGGTGCTGCCCCCGGTCGTAGTCGCGCCGGAAGTTGTAGATGCCCTGGTTCCAGTCGTGGACGCCGTGCACGTCGACGCCGGCCTTGGCCGCCTTCCGGCGGGCGCGGGCAACCATCTCCGGGGACGGATCGACTCCGCACACCTCCCCAGCGGAGCCAACCTGCTTGCCGGCGGCGATGGCGAGGGCTCCCGTTCCACATCCCACGTCAAGCACTAACTCGCCGGGAGCGAGGCGCGCCAGTCGTACCAGGCGCTCTCGGAACCGTGACTCGTTCCCGAGCGTGAGCACCCAGGCCTGGACGTCGTAGGCGAGTGCCCCATGGATGACCTTTCCGATGGACCCGTCCGTGCCCATCGAGACTGCCTACCACGGGTCTGCGTTAGACCGCCTGGAGGGCGACCTCGCAGCCTTGCGCCCAGCGACACGCGCGGACTTCCGAGCCCGTGAGCGTTCTGTGGGCTGGGTGTCGTACTGTCGCCTTGTGCTAGCCGGCGCGCCCAACGAGGTCGATCGAGTGGGTACGGCGGAGGTGATAGCTGCGCTCTCGCTCGCCACCGACCTTGCCATCGGTGTTCCCCTGGAGCACGGCCTGCACAGCACCCTTTTCGCCATGCGCCTGGCCGACCGTCTAGGTGTCGACGACGAGACAGCCTCCCACACGTACTACGCCTGTCTGTTGTTCTACGTCGGCTGCACCGCCGGGGCCGAGGCGGAGGCCGAGATCTTCGGGGGTGATTACGCCCTGACGACCTAAGGCGGCCCGAGTGTTCAAGCACCAAGTAGCGGCCTCTTGTCAAGTGGCCCAGAT
>JAHWKH010000469.1 GCA_019347995.1 Gemmatimonadota bacterium
GTGTCGGGGAGCGCTGCGACGAAGAAGTGGGTGTCGTACCGCGCCTCGACCTCGCGGGGCGTGATCCACCGGGAGAACTTGACCAGGTCGGCGGGTCGGACCCCGCCGACCGCCGTCTCCTCCTCCAGCTCACGCACGGCAGCGGCGCGGTGACCTGCGTCGCCCTCGCCGTCGTCAGCGTCCACCGTTCCTCCGGGGAAGACCCAGAAGCCGCCCATGACCCGCGCTCGCGGCGTGCGCTGGACGAGCAGCAGCTCGAGTGCCTCGTCGCCACCGCGCACCACGATCACCGACGCGGCCTGGCGCGGCACGGTCTGCCGGCCCGCGTTGAGCTCCTCTCCGGGGGGCGGACGGTCGAAGCGCACGATCGTCGAACAGTACCCGGCGCCGCGGTGGGTAGGGTCCCGTACATGAGCACCGAGACCGAGGCCGCACAGCGCTGGATCTGCGAGTCGTGCGGATTCATCTACGACCCCGAGGAGGGCGACGAGGACGGCGGCATCCCGCCCGGCACCGCCTTCGTCGACATCCCCGACAGCTGGTTCTGTCCTGTCTGCGGTGCGCGCAAAAAGGACTTCGTGCCCTACGAGGACTGAGTCCTACGCTCCCGGGCGTGCACCGCCTGCCCGAACCACATCTGGGGCTGACGGTCTTCGTGGTGGGCACCGGGTCGTTGGGGGCCGAGATCACCGTGGCCCGCCTGATGGCGCCCTATTTCGGGGACTCGACGCTCGTCTGGGCCAACATCATCGGTGTCGTGCTGCTCGCCCTGTCGCTGGGCTACTGGCTCGGCGGGCGCCTGGCCGACCGCAACCCCACCTCGCAGGGCATGTACACGCTGGTCCTCGTCGCGGCCGTCCTGCTGGCGGCCATCCCCTTCGTGGCCGATCCCATCCTCGGAGTTGCGGTGGGGGCGCTTGACTCCGTGGAGGCCGGTGCCTTCGCCGGCTCACTGCTCGGCGTGCTGGCCTTGGTCGCGGTACCGGTGATGCTGCTGGGCGCGATCGCGCCCTACGCGGTGCGCCTGGGCGTCGAGCGCGTGGAGGAGTCAGGGGGGGTCGCGGGCCGTCTGTACGCCCTCTCCACCGTCGGCTCGCTGGCCGGGAACTTCCTCGCGTCGCTGGCGCTCATCCCCTTCGTCGGAACCACCCGCGCCTTCCTCTTCTTCGCCTTCATCATCGCCGTGATCGGCGTCTGGGGGCTGGCTCGTGCGCCGTTCGTCCTGGTGCCCGCGGGGCTCGTCCTGCTGGCCGCCGTCCCGGTGGGCACGGTCAAGGCCGCCACCCCCGCAGGCGCCGAGGTCATCTGGGAGGCGCAGACCCCCTACCAGTACGCGCGGGTCATCGAGTTCCAGGAGGGCGAGCGCTGGCTGGAGCTCAACGAGGGCCAGGCCATCCACTCGATCTACAAGCCCGGCACGGTGCTCACCGACGACATCTGGGACGAGTACCTGGTCGCGCCCTTCACGGTGCTCGAGCGTCCGCCGCGGCGCATCGCCATCCTGGGCAACGCGGCCGGCACGGTCTCGCGCGCCTACGAGGAGCTCTTCCCGCGGACTTCCATCGACGGCGTGGAGATCGACGGCGAGCTGACCGAGGTCGGGCGCGAGCTGTTCGACATGAGCAACCCGCGGTTGACCACGCACACCGCCGACGCGCGGCCGTGGCTGGCCGCGACGCAGCAGCGCTACGACGCGATCTTCGTCGACGCCTACCGCCAGCCCTACATCCCCTTCTACCTCACCACGCGCGAGTTCTTCGCACTGGCGCGCGAGAAGCTGAACCCCGGCGGCGTGGTGGTGGTCAACGTCGGCCACCCCGAGGGCTACGACGACCTGGAGGCCGTGCTGGGTCGCACCATGGCCGAGGTGTTCCCCACGGTCATGCGCGATCCGGCCGAGGACGCCAACACGCTGCTCATCGGCACCACCGACCGCGGCGCGGGGCCGCCCCGGCTGCGCGCGGCGATCCCCTCCCTGCCCGAGCAGATCCGTCCGCGCGCCCGAGAGGCCGCCGCTCGGCTGGCTGCGCGCCTGCCGGTGGGCGAGA
>JAHWKH010000046.1 GCA_019347995.1 Gemmatimonadota bacterium
AGCCGACCCGGGCGTGGGACAGCGCGATCAGCTCGTTCCTCCCGGACTCGAGGATCTCGAGGTGCTGCTCCAGTCGCTCGCGGACGTCGGGCGGCAGGCCCTCCTCTTCCAGCGCGCGCTGGTAGGCGTCCTCGATGGCGGTCTCGGCGTTCTCGCACGCCACCAGGATGGCCACGGGTCCGTCCTGTTCGATCGCCTTCTCGATCGGCTCCACGACGGCCTGGCTCTCGACCAGGTCGGCGGACGCGTCCCCGGAGAAGCCCTGGCGCTCGCTCCGCAGCTCGTCGGCCATCGTGGCGCGATCCTCGGCCAGCACGCGCAGCGCGTTGTACCAGAGCGCGTTGATCTCCACCGCCTTCCCCCGCCTCGGCGTGACGACCCAGTCCCCCACCTTCGCGTCCATCCAGGTGAGCTGGTATCCGTCGGCACCCTGGCGCAGGAGGCCGTCCCCGGGATCGACGCCGATGCCGAAGCGGGTGCCGCGCAGGTGGTGGCGCACGATGTCGTGGAGCACGGGACGCAGCCGCAGCGCCGTCTCCTCGTCGCCGGTGACCTGCGTGTAGCGATCCAGGGCGTGGAAGAACCAGAGGGTGGCGTCGGCGGTGTGGTAGAGGCCTTCGCTGCGGCCCTCGGGGAAGAGGTTCGGGATCAGGCCGTCCCGCGCGTGGCGCGCGAACGTGCGCAGGATCGCCCCCGCCTCCCCGTGGCGCCCGGTCGTCAGCGCCAGGCCCTCGAGGCTGATCATGGTGTCGCGGCCCCAGTCGGTGAACCAGTGGTAGCCGGCGATGATGCTGCGCGCCTCCTCCCCCTCGGCCCGGGCCCGCGCCGCGTCCTCTTCCCGCGTGGCGGGATCCACGACGAAGGCGTCGGCCGCGATCACCAGCTCCGCCGCGACGCTCGAGCGTGCCGCCGGGACCGCCATCGCCACCAGGCGTGCCCGCCGGTCGTTCTCCGCCCGCCAGGCCACCTCGTCCAGAGGATCGGGGATGGACGCCCAGGTCCCGGCGGAGGCGGCGAGGCCCACCGGCCGGTCGGGATCGAGCCGGGCGGCGAACGTACCGGGGCTCCACAGGTCCCCCACGGAGCCGTAGCCGCGGGCCGCCTCCACCCGGTAGAGGACGTCCAGGCTCCTCTCCGGGCCCGGCTCGTACGACGCCTCGTCCCCGTGGACCTTCAGGCGGAGGCACGGCAGCTCCGCGTCCGCGACCACCCGCAGGTGGACGAGGCGATCGGAGGCGGCGGCGTGGTGGGCCTCGTGCGGCGTCTCCAGCTCGGCTCGGTAGGTGTCGCGCAGCGGCTCGTCGACCGGGGCGTCGTGGGGCCGGATGTGGAGGAGCGGCCGGAGGCGGAGCACCGCGGATGCGCTCCCTCGGAGGCGGTACACGATGAGCGTGCTGTTCTGACCGTGCGGCATCATGAGCCGCTTCTCGAGCTCGGCGCCCCGGCACGCGTACGTCCACACGGGCAGGCCGTTCTCCAGCCGGAACGAGCGTAGGTGCCGGGCGCCGTGGAGCTGCAGGGCGTCGATCCGCTCTTCCCCTCCCAGGTGAAGCGTGTCCCCCTCGGCCGTCTCGAGCGTCTCGGCGACGTCGGAGAGCATGACCATGCGGCCGTACGGTGCGGGCAGCCCCGCGACCAGGAGCCCGTGGTGGCGCCGTGTCGCCGCGGAGGAGACGGTGCGGGAGGCGTAGCCGCCGAGGCCGTTGGTCACGAGCCATTCCCTGTCCAGCAGCTCGCTGAGATCGAGCCCGGCGTCCATGCGCCATTCGAAGCCGCGTTCGGGCACGACGGACGGGGCCGTGGAACGAAGAGAGGGCGGTGGGGGCATGGAGGGCCGGGATGCCGAAGGCTGCGGATGCGGGGCTCCGAACCGTGCGCTCACGCAAGAGGTGCGCCCATCGGGAACGTGTCTTGCTCCCGGCCCTGGGCCGCGTGCATCCCTCGTGACATGGAGCCGGTTTGGGCGACCCACGACGCCGCTTCATCGCAGCCCTCTTCCTCGGGCTGGCGTGGGGCGGACACCACGAGCTGGCTGGGCAGGACGCCCTCGTTCTCTCCACCGGCGGTTCGCGGGGATTCGTCCACGCGGGGGCGCTGATGGCGCTCGAGGAGCGTGGGTTCGACCCCGGCGTGGTGGTGGGCAACAGCATGGGCGCCGTCATCGGAGCCCTCTACGCCGCCGGATACACGGCCCCGGAGATCTGGAACCTCGTGGCCACGACGGATTGGAGCGACGTGTTCATGCCCGAGCCCATCGTCGTCGGTCCTTCGCGGGCGGTGCATTTCCCGATGGTGCGACTCGCGGTGGGCCATCGTCCCCTCGAGCTCCACCGCGGATTCATCCCCGACTGGCGGGTGAACCGGCTGCTGGTACGGCTCCTCTTCGCCCCGCAGGCGGCGAGTCGTGGCGATTTCGACCGCCTCGCCCGCCGGTACCGGGCCGTGACCGTGGACCTCGCCACCGGCGAGCGAGTGGTCCTGGGGAGCGGCGATCTCGCCCGCGCCGTGCGGGCGAGCATGGCCACTCCCGGATTCTTCTCTCCCGTGCAGTGGGGCGAGACGCTCCTCGCCGATGGCGGTATCGTCGACTACCTGCCCGTCTCGGTGGCGCGGGAGCTCGGGGCGCGTTTCGTAGTGGCGGTGGACATCTCCACTCCCCCCGACACGCTGGCCGGCCTGGACCCGGTCGCGCTCGGCGGACGCGCGGTGGCGCTCCTCATGGTCAACGCCGCCCCCCACGGTCCGCCTCCCGACGTGCTGGTGCGGCCGCCCCTGGATCCCGGTTTCTCCGGCGCGCGCTTCCCCGGCGATGTGACGCCCCTCCTGCGCCTGGGTCGCGAGGCCGCGCTCGATGCGTTGCCCGATCGCACGGGAGGTGGGATCGAGCCGCGCCCGATGCCGGCTCCGCCGAGCCGGCTGGACACGCTGGTGGTGGAGGCCGCGAACCCCTCCCTGGAGGCAATGGGTCGCCGGGCCTTCTCGAGCCTGGTCCCCGGCCGCTTCGATGCGGACGCGATCCTGCAGCGCGTGGACGGGCTCTACGCCTCCGGCATCTTCGGTGGCGTGTGGCCCCGGCTCGAGCCGGGCGTCGACGGGGACGCACGCGGGGGGGACAGGCTGGCGGTGCGCCTGGAAGCGGCGCCGGCGCTGTCGCTGTCCGGAGCGGCCGGATACGACAACGATCGGGGCGGGCGGGTCTGGGGCGCGCTCCAGCGGCTGACGAGCCTGGGCACGCTGCCCACGGAGCTGACGGCGGCGGCGGCCACCGACGGCGTGTCCATGTGGGCGTCGCTCGGGTCGCGCCTCCACGTAGGGCGCGGTCCATTGGCCCTCACAGGAGGGCTCCACTACCGGGAGATGGACGAGCGCATCTTCGACGACGACATGGAGGTCAGCGGCGAGCGGGAGATCCAGCGGATGGGGGGGTGGGCCGGCCTTGAGATGCGCCAGGCCTTCCCCGACCGGGTGCTGACGGCGGTGGTCCACGCCGAGGCCGTGGACGTGGAGGGCGGCGCCAGCGGCCCGTCCGTGGGCCCTCGCGTCACCCTCACCCGCGCGTCACCGCCCTCGCGGGTGGTGGGCGTGCCGACGGAGCTGATCCTGGGGGCGCGAATCGGAGGCGTGGACTACGTGGAGGCGAGGGCCCGCGCGTCGCGGGAGCTGCCCCTGCCGCTCACCCGTGCGGCCGCGGTCCTCGACGCCCAGCTCACCTCGGCGGGCGCCCCCGCCGACGTGAGGCTCGCCCTGGGGGACGACGGTGGCCTTCCCGGCCATCGGTGGGGAGTGGAGCGGGGTCGGGCGCGCCTCCTCGCCGGGGCGGACCTGGCCTGGCCGCTGCCGCTGGAGGGTTTCGTCCGGCTGCGCGCGCGCGTCGGCGCCGCGCCCCTCGAGCTGGACGACCTCGCCGAGTCCGGTGCCTGGGCGGTGGGCGCCGCGCTCGAGGGGTTCTGGCCCACACCGCTGGGCCTCGTCGTGATCGGCTTCGGCGTCAACGGTCGCGGCGAGCACCGGGTCGACGTGGGCCTGGGGCCGCCCATGTGACGGCCGGGAGATGCCGCCGGCGTCTCCTCCGCGACGGGGTGGGCGGGCGCGGCATCCCGCGCGTGGCCGGCTTGCCCCTTCTCCGGGCCGATTCGCATGTTCCGGACTCCTACCCGAAGCTCCCCGACGACCCGGAGGTCGAGCCGCCATGCGATCCCTCCCCCGCCTCATCGCGCTCCTCGTCCTGGCCGGAGCCGCGGCCGCCCCCGTCTCCGCCCAGGAGCCCGACCCTGCTCCCGCCCGCTCCGCCATGGACGGTGTCTACACCGTCGAGCAGGCGTCCCGGGGAAGCGCGACGTTCGAGGAGGAGTGCTCCCTCTGCCACGAGACCGCCGACTTCGCGGGCGACGTCTTCGAGGCCCGCTGGACCGGGCGCCCCGCCCACGCCCTGTTCTCGTTCATGCGGGACAGCCTGGCCCACGGTGAGATCCGGCCCCTGGATCCGGAGGAGCATGCCGACCTTCTCGCCTACATCTTCCAGCTCAACGGCTTTCCGGCGGCGGCGACGGAGCTCGCGGCCGAGGAGACGGCCCTTCAGGCCATCGAGATGGCCGCGCCCACGGGGCAGCCGGCCGAGGTGCTGGCCCCCACGACGACCCCGGCCGACCCGGGCGCGCCCGCCGCGCCGGTCGGCCCGCTGCGTTCCGCGGCGCTCGGCGTCTACACGGACGGGCAGGCCGACCGGGGCGAAGCGGCCTGGTCGGCCACGTGCGCCGCGTGCCACGAGACCACCGACTTCCACGACGACGCCTTCGTGGAGGGGTGGAACGGACGGCCCGTGAGCGACCTGTTCCGCTTCGTCCGGGAGAACATGCCCGACGACGCGCCCGGGTCGCTGCCCGACCAGGAATACGCCGACATCCTGGCATACGTGCTCCGGCTGAACGGCCTGCCCCCCGCGGGCCTCCCGCTACCGGCGGACGACGCGGTCCTCTCGCAGCTGCGGCTGGACCTGGATGGGGACCCACCCGGCGGTCGATGAGCCGGCGCTTGGAGGCGCGGAGCGGGCCGGTGGCGCGCCCGGCGCCGTGGCGCTAGGCTGGCCCGCGCCGGACCGACGCCCTCGCGCCCGTTCCTTCTGGACGCGCGGCGAGGCGCGATCCCTTCCAGCCGAACGAGACGAGGACGGCATGAGCGACCACGACCGCGAGGACGGCGCACGGTGTCCCGGGGGCGCCCGGGACGAGGCGGGGGACGATCCCCGCTCCGCGCCGCCGGCGCCCTCCCCGGATCCGGGCCCCGCCGGCCTGGGGCGGCGCGACTTCCTCCGCACCGCGGGCGCCGGCGCCGGCCTGCTCCTCTCGGGCGGCGTCGCGGGCCTGGCGGCTCGGGAGCCTTCCTCCTCCCAGGCCTCGCTCGGAGCCCCGGCCATCTCCAGGCAGATCCCCGACGTCGTGGTGGTCGGCGCCGGGGCGTTCGGCGGCTGGACCTCCTACTACCTCCAGGAGATGGGGGCGCGGGTGGTCATGGTGGACAAGTACGGCCCCGCCAACTCCCGGGCGACGTCGGGCGGAGAGACCCGGGGCGTCCGCTCCTCCTACGGCGGCCGTCCGGTGGCCGAGCTGTGGATGCGATGGGCCAACGAGGCCATCGCGCGCTGGAAGCGATTCGACGAGGAGTGGGGTGAGCGCCACCTCCCCCGCATGTTCTTCTCGACCGGCGACCTCATCCTCCGGGAGAGCACCGAGCCGATCCTGGAGGAGAGCATGCGCATCTGGGATGCCATGGGCGTGCCCTACGAGGTGCTCGACGGCGACGAGGTGCGCTATCGCTGGCCGGTCATCGGGAACACCGAGAACGTCGGCATCGCCGTGCACGAGGTGAACGCGGGTGTCGTCCGGGCGCGGCGCGCCATGGAGGCAGTGGCCACCGTCTTCACGCACGGGGGTGGCGAGGTCGTGGTGGCCGAGGCGGCGAAGCCCGCGGCGGGCGCCCGACGCGTCGGCGAGATCGAGCTGACGCCGGGGGACCGGCTCCAGGGCGGCACGTTCGTCTACGCACTGGGCCCGTGGTTCCCGAAGGTCTTCCCCGAGCTCATGGGCAACAAGATGCGGATCCCGCTGGGCCACACGTTCTACTACGGGACGCCGCCCGGCTCCAACGCGTACGAGTGGCCCCATCTGCCCAGCTACAACGTGCCGGGCTGCACCGGATGGCCGGCGCTCCCTCCCGACAACCGCGGATTCCGCGTGCGCACGGGGGGGCGGCCTCCCCAGGATCCGGACGAGAGCGTGCGCTGGGTGGACGACGAGCACTTCGACCGCCCCCTGCAGATCCTGGAGACCTGGTTCCCGGCGCTGCTCCGGCAGCCCCTCCTCGAGACCCGGGCCTGCCATTACGAGAGCTCCATCGGCCGCAACTTCATCATCGACGAGCACCCCGACCACCCCAACGTGTGGATCGCGGGGGGCGGCTCGGCCGAGGCCTTCAAGCAGGGCCCGGTGCTGGGGGAGTACATCGCCGCCCGGGTGCTCGGGCGCGACCTGGAGCCCGAGCTGGCCGAAGGCTTCCGGATCCCCGACGAGGAGTACGAGCCCCCGCCGCCCTAGCCGCTACGGCTCCGGCGCGTCGCGGGGGAAGAGCGCCATGAGCTCCACCTCCTCGGAGCGTCCCATGCGGTGGAGCAGCGTCGCCAGGTGTCACACGGCCTCGGCTACCTCGGGATGGTCGTCGCCCAGCAGGCGCCGGCGCAGCTCGAGGGACTCCCGGGCGAGCGCCTCGGCCGCATCGTACGCGCCCCGATCCCCCAGCGCCCGCGACACCCCCAGGAGCGAGCGGGCCACCCTCGGGTGCTCGGGCCCCAGGAGCGCCCGCTCCGTCGCGAGGGCCGACCTGAAGAGGGCCTCGGCCGCGTCGGGGCGCCCGTCCGCCAGGTACAGCTCGGCCAGGTCCGCCATGCTCCCGGCGACGGTGAGGTGGCGCTCGCTCCGGTCCGCCCCCTCGCCCAGCAGGGCGCCGGCGGTGAGCGTCACCCCCGGATCGACCTCTCCGCCCTCGAAGAGCTGGAGGAGGAAGCGGGTCACCTGCTCCGACCTCTCGGCCTCGAGCCGGGCCTGCTCCAGCGCGGCGCGGACCTTCCGCTGCTCCAGCGTGATCGTGCCGGCGTAGCCCGACAGCAGCAGCAGGAACGCCGCGGCCGTGCCCACCCACCATCGGTTGCGCGCCACGAACTTGCCCACGCGATAGGGGATGGCGTCGCCGCGGGTGGCCAGCGGCCTCCCCTCCAGGTAGCGCTGCACGTCGGCAGCCATCGCCTGCGCCGACTCGTACCGCCGCTCCGGGTCCTTGCGCAGCGCGGTGAGGACGATGCGGTCCAGGTCCCCCGACAGCTTGCGCCGCAGGCGCCGGTGGGAGGTGCCGCGGGCCAGCGCCACGTCCTCGGGCGCCGGCCCCCCCGGGTCATCGCCGCCGTCGCGCCCCACCACGCTGGAAGGCCGGGGTGGCTCCTCGTGCAGGACGGCGTCCTCGAGCTGGGCCAGCGTCCGCCCCTCCGACAGGAACGGCCGGCGCCCTGTCAGCAGCTCGTAGAGAACCACCCCGAGGGCATACACGTCCGTGGCGGTGGTCACGGGCAGGCCGCGGAGCTGCTCGGGGCTGGCGTACGCGGGGGTCATGACCCGCAGGCCGGTGCGCGTCATGGGCACCGAATCCAGCGGAAGGATGTCCGGATCCAGGATCTTGGCGATGCCGAAGTCCAGGAGCCGCAGGTCGCCCGCGTCGGTGAGAAGGATGTTCGACGGCTTCAGGTCGCGGTGCACCACCAGGTTCCGGTGCGCGTGGTGGATGGACCAGGCGATCTGGCAGAAGATCCGCAGCCGCTCCTCGACCGGCAGTCGGCGGCCGTCGCAGTAAACGTCGACGGGAAGCCCCTGGACGAACTCCATGGCGAGCCAGGGCCGACCGTCCGGAAGCACTCCTCCGTCGATGAGGCGCGCGATGTTCGGGTGCTGGAGCGCCGCCATGATCTGCCGCTCGGCCAGGAAGCGCTGCGCCAGCTCGCGGCCGTCCGGGCTGGCGCGGATGAGCTTCACCGCGACGCGCTGGTGGTAGTGGGCGTCGCTGCGCTCCGCGAGGTAGACCACCGCCATTCCCCCGCGCCCCACCTCCCGCACGATGCGGTACGGACCGACGCGGCTGCCCGGGGCGAGCTCTTCGTCGGCCTCGGTCCCCATGTCGGCCCCGTACCGGCGCGCCAGCGCGGCTCCCGGAGAGGGGCGGTCCAGGATCCCTTCGTGGGAGCTCTGGGCGAGGAGCGCCCGGACGTCGTCGAGCACCCGCGGGTCCCCGCCCTTCGCCGCCAGCCAGGCCTCCCTCTCCTCGGGGGGCTGGTCGAGGGCGGCGTCCAGCAGCGCCTCCACGTCGTCGCGTCGCGGACTCATGGATCGCTCACCTGCGGACGCCCGGGCCGGCGTCGGGCGGTTCCAGGTCGCCGCTGCCGTTCCCGGGGCCGTCCCCGTCCGGATACATGCTGCGGTACAGCCATGCCCGGGCCTTGACCCAGTCGCGCCGGACCGTGCGGCTCGACACGCCGAGGAAGGCGCCGATCTCCTCCTCCTCCATGCCGCCGAAGAAGCGCATCTCCACGACCTGCCGCTGGCGCTCGTCCAGCTCGTCCAGGGCCCGGTCCAGCGCCAACAGCTCGGCGGCGTCCACGTCCAGGACCGCGTCGCCGCTGGTCAGGGTGGTGCGGGTCCAGCCGCCGCCCCGCTTCGCGGCGTTGCGGCGACGCGCGTGGTCCACCAGGACCTGGCGCATGGCCCGGGCGGCCACGGCGAGGAAGTGCGTCCGGTCGGTCACGTCGAGGCCGTCGCCTCCGGCGAGTCGCACGTACGCCTCGTGGACGAGGGCGGTGGCGTGGAGGGTGTGGTCCTGCCGCTCGTGGCGGAGCTGGCGAGCGGCTACCTGGCGGAGATCCCCGTAGACCATGGCGACCAGGCGATCCAGGGCCTCGCCGTCGCCGTCCCGCACCCGGCGGAGCAGGCGCGTGGCGTCGCCCTGGATGTCCGTGGCGGGGGGCGGGCCCGTGCCGTCCACGTCGTCGTCGGGGCTCATGACGGTGTGCTCCGCGGGGTCTCGAGTGGCAGGAGGGGAGAGGCAGGTCCTCCGGGTCCTGCAATCTGCGGGGAGGGGACCACGCCGTACAAGCGTGGTGGACGGAACCTCGATCATGAGGCCCCCGGGATCAGCCCAGGAGCGACACCAGGATGCTCGCCACCGCCACGCCCAGCGCCACGGCGCCCAGGAGGGCCAGGACGGCGATGCCCACCACCGCGACCACCACGCCGCGGGACGCCCGCCGGGTCGCGGGGGCATCCTCCATGTGCCGCTCGATCAGCCCCACGTTCCTCCGGTTGGCCTTCCAGGCGACGTCGAAGAGATCGCCCAGGACCGGCACCGATCCCACCAGCGCGTCCACCCCCACGTTGATCGCCATGCGCACGAGCAGGGACGGCGGCGCGCCCAGACGGGCGGCGGCCAGCAGCGGATAGAGGGAGAGCGCGCCGCCGGCCAGGTCCCCCACGCCGGGGACCAGCCCGATGAGGCTGTCGAAGCCGACGCGGATCGACGTGCCGGGGATGCGCACCGCCGAGTCCATCCAGCGCGCGTAGGCCCGCAGCCCCTCCGGAACGCGGCGGGCTTCCACGGCCTCGCCGGATCGGGCCGTGCGGGGTGTCGGCCCCTCGCCTCTCGTGCCCTCCATGCGTCCTCCCGCTCGGGGTCGCTTCGCTCCGACGGGCCTCCACGAAGCACGAATCCCGCCACGACGTTCGCCGGCCGCCGCCGCCCCGCTCCTTGCCGGGGCGAGTACCGTACCCGAAGGTATGTCGTAACCGGAGCGATACCCACCTGGAGCCGCCATGACGCGCACGTCCCGGGAGGACTGGATCGAGGAGGGCTTCCGCATCCTCGAGGAGGAGGGCGACGCCGCCCTCACCGTGGAGGCCCTGTGCGAGCGGATCGGCCGCACCAAGGGATCGTTCTACCACCACTTCCGCGGTCGCGACGGCTACGTGGACGCGCTGCTGGAGGCGTGGGAGCGCCGCTCCACCGACCAGCTCATCGAATCGGTGGAGGCTGAGGGATCGGTGGAGGAGCGCCTGCGCCGCCTGAACCACCGGGCCTCCGAGGAGGGGAGCCCCCGCCTGGAGCGGGCGGTGCGCGCCTGGGCGGCCCGTGAGCCCAGGGCCAGGGAGACGCAGGAGCGCGTCGACCGCCGGCGTCTCGACTTCCTGGAGGACCTCATGGAGGAGCGGATGGGGCAGGGCGAGTCGGCCCGTCGCCTGGCCCGGGTGTTCCAGCTGGTGTTCGTGGGCGCGCAGCACCTCGATCCCCCGTTCGAGGGGGCGGAGCTGTACCGCACGTTCCGCTTCCTCGACCCGTTGCTGGAGCGGGGCGGGCGGGTCTGATGATGGCCGGGCCAGGCCGGAACCGGGCGCTGTTGACATTGTACCATACCATACAGTATAGTACGTGCGATGGCAGGTGCGGCACCCCTCACCGGAGAAGCCAGTGATCCCTGATCCCGCCATACCGACGCGCACCGGAAGGCCCGGCGGCCCGGCAGGTGTTCGGCCGGC